>NZ_JBHLWK010000001.1:0-254122 GCF_042432915.1 Novosphingobium soli | reverse complement strand
CCCCCTTACGATTCACTCAAACAAGATCACGCTCTAGGGAACAGCCCCGTCTCGACCGACTGCGTCGGCGGCGCCCCCCCTTCCCCTTACAGGAACTCGTCCGCCGCGTCGTGGCTCTCACCGCCGGTGGTCGCGGGCGCGGGCTTGTCCCGGGGCAGCGCGATCGCGGGCGCTGCGGCGAAGGGCTTGACCCCGAACGCGGGGTAGATCTCCGCAGGGAAGTAGATCGTGCCGTCCTTCACCACCATGGCGATGCGGTGCAGCTCGCGCAAATCCTTCAGGGGATTGCCGGGCAGCAGCAGGAAGTCCGCCCGCTTGCCGCGCGCGATCGAGCCCAGTTCCTGGTCGTGCCCCATGTAGCGCTCCGGCCCGAGCGTGCCGATGCGCAGGACGTCGGCAGCGGGGATGCCCGCCTCGCCGTAGATCTCCAGCTCGCGGTGGACCGACAGGCCGGTGCCGTCGTCGGTGCCCGGCAGCAGCGTCACGCCGCGCGCGTGCAGCCGCTGGATGACCCGCTTCACCGCGTCGAACGCGCCCTGGTAGGCGGCGTCGTCGCCGGGCTCGCTGAGCGGGGCGATGGCCTGGCGGCGACGGCGCTGGAGGCCGATCGGCAGGTGGTCGATGTAGCTCGCCACCGCCGGCGCCGGCTGGCCGTCGCGGCTCAGCATCAGCAGTTCGAGCGTCACCGCCGTGGGATCGAGCGCGATGTGCTTGGCCACCATGGTGTCGAGCGTCGCCTTCACCCGGGGGGCGTCGAGGTCGAGCCCTGCGGTGCGCCGCATCCCGGTCAGGCGCAGCGGGGTGCGGGTGTCCTCCTGGATGTCGAGCACCCAGCCGAGCATCAGCTGGTTGACGTGGGTGATCTCGTCGTAGCCGGCCGCGATCATCGCATCGGCATTGGTGAAGGCGGGGACGTGGCCGGTCAGCCCCATGCCCAGCCGCTTGGCCTCGCGCGCGATGGCGGGCACCCAGGCCGGGTTCATGCTGTTGTAGACCTTGATCTGCCAGTACCCGCGCGCGGCGTACCAGCGCACCGCCTCCAGCGCCGCGGCCTCGCTGTCCACCACGATGCCGTGGCGCGCGGAAAACGGGCTGCGCCCTTCGAGGAAGCCGTTGGCGGTGATGCGCGGGCCCGCCACCTCGCCCTTGGCGATGCGGTCGATCAGGCCGGGCAGGAAGTCGTTGTGGTTGCCCATGTCGCGCACCGAGGTCACCCCGGCCGCGATGTAGAGCATCGCCGATTCCAGCCCGATGTGGGCGTGCATGTCGTGCAGCCCGGCCAGCAGCGTGCCGCCCTGGCCGTCGATGGTGGCCTCCCCGGGGGTGGCGGGCTCGTCCAGCGGCTGGATGCCGGTGATGCGGCCCTTGGCGAAGACGACCGAGACCGGTTCGCCCAGCGTGCCGCTGGCGGGATCGAACACGCGCACGTTGCGGATGCGGACCGGGGCATCGACGACATGGGCGAAGCGCGCCTGCAGCGCCGCGTAGCGCGCCGCCGTCAGCCGGGTCCCCAATTCGTTGAGCGCGGGCACTTCGCCTTCGTGACCCTCGCGCACGGTCGCCCCGCCGCTGTCGAGCGTGGCGAAGAGCTCGCCCTTGGAATCGAGCAGGATCATCTCGGGCGAAAGGTCGATGCCGCTGATCGCATAGGCCTGGTACTGGCCGGTGCCGATGGTCGCGGGGCCGAGCCTCTCGATCGCAAGCTCGCCGCCGGGGAACGCGGGCATGCGCCCGTCCGCGTCCTTGAGCAGCGCGCGGGCGTAGAGCCCCAGCGCCCAGGGGCTTGCGTTCTGCCCCACGTAGAGCGCCGGCCCGCGTGCCGTGGCCTGCTTCTCGCCCATCGAATCGGTCCAGCGTACCCGCGTGCCCTCGCGCAGGAAGCGCTCGTGCACCGCGCCGCCGAAGGTCGCCTTGCCGTCCAGCTTCCAGCGGGTCGGCAGCCCGTCGGCGCCGAGTTCGATCGCCTCGCGCATCGTCGGCCCGCGGCCGTTGTTCTTGACGTCGTAGGCGATAGCGACGCGCCCGCCCTGCACCTCGGCGTCGATGAAGCCCACCTTCTCGCCGTTGGAGACGACGCTGTAGCGCACGTGCTCGGCCCGGGCGGGGTGCGCGGCGGCGACAGCCAGCAGCGTGGAGGCGAAAAGCGCGGCACGAAGCGGAAGGCGGGACATCAGGCGAGCGAGCTCCGGTAGAGGTGGGCGGCGGCGGCGAGGTCCTGGACCGCATGGCCGAGCGACTTGTAGACGGTGATGTCCCAGCGCGACTGGCGGCCCGGCACCCGGCCGAGCAGCACTTCGCCGATCTCGGCGACGATGTGGGTGTCGTCGATCAGGTCCTTCTCGCGCGCGACGAGGAACTCGGCCGCGGCGTCGAGCGCGGACGCGCGGCTGTCGGCGATGTAGCGGCTGTTGACCACCAGCGCGCTGTCCACTTCCACCGGCCCGGGGCCGCTCGAGCCGACGAGATTGACGTGCGTGCCCGGCTTCAGCCACTCCCCCATCAGCACCGGCTCCGCGGCGGTGGTCAGCGTGCAGACGACGTCCGCCTCGCCCGCCGCCGCGCGCAGGTCCGTCACCGCCGCGATGGGCAGCTGCGGGTACTGCGCCGCCAGCGCCTCGACCTTCGCGGGCGAGCGGCCCCAGACCAGCACGCGCTCGAAATCGCGCACCAGCGGCAGCGCCTTCAGGTGCGTGTGCGCCTGTCCCCCGGTGCCCACGATCAGCAGCGTGCGCGCATCCTCGCGCGCGAGGGCCGCGGTCGCCACCGCGGTGGCGGCCGCCGTGCGGATATGGGTGATCTCCTCGGCGTCGGCGATGGCGACCGGTCGGCCTTCGTCGGGCTCGAACAGCACGACCAGGCCGCGGTGCCGCCGAAGCCCCGGGGAACGCGGATCGGCGAAGACGCTGATGGTCTTCGTCCCGAACATCTCGCGCTCCCCGAGAGCGCCCGGCATCTGGGCGAAGGTGCGACCCGGGCCCAGCGAAAGCATCGTGCGCAGAAGCTGCCGCGTCTCCCCGGAGGAAAGCGCCATCATCGCCTCGCGCACGACACGGATGCAGTCGGGATAGGACAGTTTCTCGCGAACCGCCTCGCTGTCGAAGATCGTCAGCTCGTCGCGCTTCATCGGACCGGTCCTTTCATGCCCCTGCACGCGCAACTTAGGCGTCGTTCCTGCGCAATGCTTGCTGGAGATCGCGCATTCGCGTAGCCTCGCCGGCAATTCAATGCTTCAGCGAAAGGGATGACGCATAATCATGGCGGACGCACTCGACCGGCTCGACCTCAAGATCCTCGACCGGCTGCAGATCGACGCCTCCGAATCCTCCAGCGAGATCGCCGAACGCGTGGGGCTGTCGCAGTCGCCCTGCTGGCGCCGCATCCAGCGCCTCAAGGAGGAAGGCTACATAAAGGCGCAAGTGGCCGTGCTGGACCGCGAGAAGTTCGGCGAGAGCATGTACATTTTCGCGCAGCTCAAGATGGGCCGCCTCAGCGACGAGGCGCGCGAGAGCTTCATCCGTGCGATCCAGGACATTCCCGAGATCACCGAGGCCTATACCCTGTTCGGCGAGATGGACGTGATGCTCAAGGTGCTGGCGCCCAGCATGGGGTGGTACCAGAACTTCACCTTCCGCCGGCTGCTGCGCCTGCCGGGGGTGGAGGACATCCGCTCCACCGCGACGCTCTCCGAGATGAAGTGTACCCATCGCCTGCCGCTCCCTTCGGCGTCGTGACGGCATGATGTCGATCCCGACGGGCGCGATCTTCGGGCGGCCGGCTGCCGGCAGGGCGCGTCCGGACGCATAAATGATGTTGCAGGCGCCGAGGGCGGGCGCGATTGCGGGACGTCTTCGTCGCGGCCGCGCGCTATCGTTCGCCTGAGGAGAACCCTGCCATGTCCCACCGCTTGACTGCCCCTATCCTGCTTGCAGCCCTACCGGTGATGGCGATGTGCGGCGTCGCGCACGCGGCGCCCCCTGGCGAGGCGCCGGCGCCGGGGATCCGGGTCACGCTCGCCCCGGCAAGCCCCGACGCGGGGCAGCACGTGCCCTACGTGGACGTCACCGTCGTGGCCGAGGGCATGGCCCGTGCGGCCGGGGAACCCCTGTTCCGCCTGCCCCTGGTGGCGAACACCGTGGTCACCAGCGCCGAGCAGGTGAGCGGGCTGACCATGACCGACCGGCAGGGCACGGTGCCCGCGCGCGCCGCGGACGTGGAGGAGGACGCCTCCAACCGGACCCGCGTCTGGCGGGCCGCGCGTGCCGTTGATGGCACGCTAACGCTGCGCTATCGCGTTGCTATCGACGCCGACGCGCCGCCGCTCGCGCTGCCGCAGTACGAGATGCGCACCGAGCTGGGCGGCTTCTCCGCCGCGGGCAACGCCTTCCTGATCCTCCCGGACGACGCCGTTTCCCGCCGTTCCTCCGTCCACTGGGACTTCTCCGCCTACGGTTCCGGCGGCTCGGGCGTGTCCAGCCTGGGCCTCGGCGATGCCGCCAGCCGCGAGCCGCTGCCCTCCTCGAAGCTGGCCTCGATGTACTACATGGGGGGAAGACCCGGTACTTACTCTGCTGAAAAGGATGGATTTTTCGCGGCATGGCAGGGCACGCCGCCGTTCCCGATGCCGCCGCTGATGGCGTGGGCGGCCGGGCTCCACCGCTTCTACGGCAGCTTCTTCGGCTACGCCCCGCCCAGCTTCGGCGTGTTCGGCCGCACCAACCCGCGCAACCCCGGCAGCGGCATCGGCCTGACCGACAGCTTCGCCTTCACCTTCAACAACACCTCGAAACCCGCGGAATTGCGTTCCTTGCTGGCCCACGAGATGCTCCACGCCTGGGTCAACTCGCTCGACACCTCGATGGACACCGCCGGCGGCCTCGACCGCTCGTGGTTCGGCGAAGGGCTCGCCGTCCACTACCAGCGCCTGCTGCCCTACCGCGCCGGGCTGATTTCGGCCGAGGACTTCCTGGACGACCTCAACGAGACCGCGGGACGCTACTACACGAACATCAAGATCAACGTGCCGAATGCCGAGATTCCCGCGGGTTTCTGGCGGGATACGCGGATCCGCGTACTGCCCTACGACCGTGGCTCGCTCTACTTCGCGGCCACCGACGCCGCGATCCGCAAGGCGTCGGGCGGCCAGCGCTCGCTGGACGATCTCGTCCGCACGATGCTCTCCGAACGCCGGGCCGGGAAGCCGATGGACGAGGCGCTCTACCGCCGCCTGCTCCACGCCGAGCTCGGTAACGCCGGGATCTCCGCCTTCGAAGCGATGCTGAAAGGCGCGACCGTGCTCCCCCCTTCCGACGCGTTCGGCCCCGGGTTCCACCGGGTGGAGAAGCCGCTGCAGCGCTTCGACCTGGGCTTCGACCCTGCCGCGCTGCTCGCCCGCCCCAAGATCGTGCGCGGCCTGATCCCCGGCTCCAACGCGGAGCAAGCGGGGCTGCGAGAAGGGGACGAGATCCTCAACACCTTCTCGCAGGACGGCCTGCAGGGCGACCAGCAGGCGTTCCTGACCCTCGACGTCCGGCGCGGCGGGCAGACCCTGCAGGTCCGCTATCGCCCCCGCGGCGAGACGGTTTCGGCCTACCAGTGGGAGGCGAGCCGCTGACGATTCCGGCGACGCGGTGCAAGTCTTTTAACGCTTAGATAGCGAACTTCCCGCTATGGTCCGGGCATGATCGGACCCTTGCCCCCTGCCCCCGCACGAATGCCGCCGCGCGTGCCCTCGCGAGCCGGCGAGCAGGTGCACGAGCGCAAGGCCAGGGCCGCGGAATTCCTGCCCGCTGTCCTGCTGCTGGGCGTCGGTCTTGCCGCACTTTGCGCGGCGTGGTCCGCCTCGGGCCGCGGGTCCGGCCAGTACCTCGTCGTGGCCCCTCCCGACACCTCGCTGGCAGCCAGCATCAATCTCGTCCGGGCGGCGGGAGGCAGCGTCCTTGGAACCGGCGCCTTGCCCAACATGATCGTGGCAGGCTCCGCGCAGGAGGGCTTCACGACCACGCTGCGCAAGACGGGCGCCTGGTTCGCGATCCCGGTTCCCCGCATCGCCGGTTGCGAAGCCGCACCATCGCAGGAGCAGGCGCCTTGACGCTCGAAATGGAAAGACTGCGCGCGCACACCGGGCACTTCCTGCTGGTGCTGTTCTGGGCGCACGTCCCGCTGTTCATCGCGGTGGCGTGGCTGACGGATCATCCCGCCGGCGTCGCAGGGCTGGCCGGCTGCATCGTGGCCGGAAGCTACCACCTGATGTGGTGGCGGTCCGGGGTGTCGCGCCCGACCCGCTACCTGGCCTCTGTGGCGCTGATGGCCGAGCCGGCGATCCTCCTCGTGCTCCTGCAGGGACATCCCTGGCAGATGGACATGCACATGTACTTCTTCGCCCTGCTGACGCTGACGATCGGCTGGGCTGATCGCAACGCGGTGCTGGTGGCCGCCGTCACGGTCTCGCTGCACCATCTCCTGCTGCTTTACGTCCTGCCCTCCGCCGTCTTCTCGGGACAAGGCAACAACCTCGAGCGCGTCGCTCTCCATGCCGTCATCGTCATGTTCCAGGCGACCATGCTGGTATGGCTGAGCGACCGCCTGGTCGACAGCTTCGGGCTGCGCGAACGCACCCGCGAGGCCGAGGAGGCCAGCCGTGCCAAGAGCCTGTTCCTGGCCAACATGAGCCACGAGATCCGCACGCCGATGAATGCGATCCTGGGCTTCTGCCACCTGATCGCGCGTACCGAGCTCACTGCCAAGCAGCAGGACTACGTCGGCAAGATCAACCAGGCCGGCGTGTCGCTTCTGCGCCTCATCAACGACATCCTGGACTTTTCCAAGAACGAGGCTGGCAAGCTCACCCTGGAGGCCAGGCGCTTCGACATTCGCAACGCCGTGGCCAACCAGCTCCAGCTGGTCGCGGGAGAGGCCGAGGCCAAGCGCGTCACCATCGTTTCCGAAGTGGCCGGCGACATACCGCATCGGCTCACCGGGGACGAGTTGCGGTTCAACCAGGTCGTGCTCAACCTCGTCAACAACGCGGTGAAGTTCTCGGAAGGCGGCACAGTCTCGGTCCGCGTGGCGATCGCATCGGAGCGCGCCGACCAGGTCATGCTGGAGCTCAGCGTGCAGGACACCGGCATCGGCATGACGGAGGAGCAACAAGCCGGCCTGTTCCAGTCCTTCACCCAGGCCGACAGTTCCACGACGCGGCGGTTCGGGGGGACCGGGCTCGGCCTTGCGATCTGCCGCCAGATCGTGGAGCAGATGGGCGGCTCGATCGCGGTGAAGAGCGCTCTCGGCCAGGGCACCACCTTCGTCGCCCACATGGCGATGGCGCGCGAGAGCGAGGTTCGCGACGGCCCTGTCGCAATCCCCGCGCGCATCCAGGCGCTGCGGGTGCTTGCCGCCGACGACAACGCCTCGTCCCGCCAGGTCCTGCAGGACATCTTTGCGGGCTGGCAGATCGGCCTCGATCTCGTCGCCTCGGGGGACGAGGCCCTGGCCGCCATCCGCAGCGCGAACGAAGCCGGCCAGCCCTACGATCTCGTCCTGCTTGACTGGAAGATGCCGGGGATGAACGGCGCCGACACGCTGGAAGCGATGCAGGACCTGCCGCATGCGGTGCCTCTGCCCCGCGCCCTGATCGTCACGGCCTATGGCGCAGACAGCCTTTCCCTCGACGGATCGCTCACCCAGGTGGCGGGCGTCCTCACCAAGCCGGTCGTACCCGCCACGCTGCTCGACACCATGATCGAGCTGTTCTCGCACGAGGAATCGCCCAGCGCTGGCGGTCTGTCGGCAGCACCGGCGCGCGTGTCGCCCCGCTTCCACGGCGCGCGCGTGCTGCTGGTGGAGGACAACGAGATCAACCGCGACATCGCCATCGAACTGCTCAGCCAGGCCGGCCTTGCCGTCGATTGCGCGGGCAATGGGCGGATCGGCTGCGAGCGGGTCGAGGCCGAGGACGGTGCCTACGCAGCCGTCCTCATGGACGTCCAGATGCCGGAGATGGACGGCATCGCCGCCACCCGTCACCTTCGGGAACGGTGGTCGGCGGAGCGGCTGCCCATCCTTGCGATGACGGCCCATGCCCATGAGGAGGAACGTCAGCGCTGTCTTGCCGCGGGAATGAACGACCACGTGACGAAGCCGGTCGATCCGGCATTGCTCATCGCGACGCTCGAGCGGTGGCTTCGCGCCGATGCGGTGGCCTCCACCGGCGGCGTGCATGCCGCCGGGCAGCCGGACTCCGGCCCCGCACGCGAGCCTGACGGCGCAGTTGCCGACCTGCCGGACAGTCTGCCGCCCTTTGGCCTGCGGGCCGCGCTTACGCGGGTCAACGGCAAGGCGTCGCTGCTGCGCAAGCTGATCGTCACCTTCAGCGAAACCTATGCGAGCGCACCGCAGGATCTGCGCACGCGTATCGCAGGAGGCCACTTCGACGATGCGCGGCGCCTCGCACACAGCCTCAAGGGCGTGGCAGGCTCGCTGGAACTGCACCAAGTGCAGAGCGCTGCGGCGCAAGTCGAAGCGGCCCTGGCTGCTGGCGATGCGGACACCGCGCTTGCGAAGATTGCGGAGCTGGAAACATCCCTGGCGCCGGCGATCGCAGCAGCGCGCAGCCTCCAGCCTGCGTCGGCTACCGCACCGCACCGGCCCGGCGGCGATAACCCCGGCGAGGGGATCACGGCGGCGTTGCAGGACTTGCGTGACCTGGTCCGACGCCGCAGCCTGGGCGCACGGGCGGCCTTCGCACGATACGCAGCGGCCGCTGGCCTCAGCGACAGCGAGCGCGCCGCTCATCCACTTCATTGCGCGCTCGAAGGACTGGACTACGACACCGCGCTGCGCCTGCTCGATGCGGAGAACGCAGGCTCCTTCCAACAAGAGGCGGACGAAGCGGCGTGACCCGGTCTACCATCCTGATCGTCGACGACGAGATCTCCAACATCGAGATCATGAACGCCGTGCTGGAGGACGATTACGAGGTCTGCTTTTCCACCTCGGGGCAGCAGGCCCTCGACACTGCGCGCGCGGTGTCTCCTGACCTGATCCTGCTGGACGTGCTGATGCCGGGCATGGACGGCTTCGAGGTGTGTCGCCAGCTCAAGGAAGATCCGAACCTGGCGGACATCCCGGTGATCTTCACCACTGGCCTGGGCGACACCGAGGACGAGATGCGCGGCTTGGCGCTCGGGGCGATCGACTACGTAACCAAACCGATCCAGCCGGCCATTCTGCGCGCGCGAGTCGGCAACCATGTCGAGCTGAAGCGGCTGCGCGACCAGCTTGCCAGCCTTGCGGTGACCGACGCACTGACCGGCCTGAGCAATCGCCGCCAGATGGAGCGCGCCCTGGAGGCGGAAACGGCTCGGCTCGCGCGCACTGGCGACTGGCTCACGGTCATCATGCTCGACATCGACTTCTTCAAGCAGTTCAACGACACCTATGGTCACCTGGCGGGCGATCGCTGCATCGTGATGGTGGGCGCTGCCCTTGCCCGCGCCGTGAAGCGCGCCTCGGATCTACCCGCGCGCTACGGCGGGGAGGAGTTCGCCTGCATCCTGCCGAACCTCGATCCGCAGGGTGCAGAGCTCATCGCACGCGACATTCGCCTGCACGTCCAGTCGCTGAACATTCCTCACGAATGCTCGCAGATCAGCCCCTTCATCACCGTCAGTATCGGCGTCGCCAGTGCGCGCTGCCACGCGGGGATGAGTCCGGATCTCTGGATCAAGGAGGCCGATCGCCAGCTCTACAGGAGCAAGCAAGGCGGGCGTGACTGCATCAGCGCCATCGAGTTCACGGCGGCGGACACCAACCTTCACGCGTAGGAAGGGGACGCGCCGTGCCTTGCCCGCCAGGCCTGCGTCCCCCCGCCTGCCAAGAAGATTTCCGCGTAGACCTAGCGCTTCGCGGCTGCCTCACGTAAGCCCTCGGCGGAGCAACCGAGAGAACACATGGCGCTGGTCAAGAAGTCCACCCTGGAAACCCGCGCGAAGCCCACCGTGGGTGCCGCCTCCGCGCCCCCTCCCCAGCCGGCTCCGGCTCCACGCAAGCCTGCCAAGGTGGGCCCTGTTTCCGCCGCGGAACGCATCGAGCAGGCGACCCAGGAACTGGCGAGTGGCCTTGGCGAGGCATCCGCCGCCGCCGCGGAACTCCAGCGGACGATGGACCAGATCTCCAGCGGGGCGGAGGAAGCTGCCGGGGCGGCGCAGGAATCATTAGGTCTGATTGCCAGGCTGAGTGTCAACTTTCGCGAGGCCCGGACCCAGGCCGAGGATTCGCGCCGACAGACCGAAGCCGCCGCGATCAGCTTCGCCGAGATCAGCGCACAGATCGACGGTTCGGTTGCGGCCATCGAACTGAGCGCGCAGCGCCAACTCTCGACCGTGGAACTGATCTCCTCCCTCGAACAAAGCACCGTCCGCATTGACGAGATCGGCGCTCGCGTAGCCGACGTTTCCGACCAGACCAGCCTGCTTGCGCTCAATGCCGCGATCGAGGCGGCCCGGGCCGGAGAGAGCGGCGCCGGTTTCTCCGTCGTCGCCGACGAGGTGCGACTCCTGGCGGAAAGCTCGGAGGCTGGCGCCGGCTCGATCCGGCAGCTGGCGGGGCTCATCGGCGAGGAGGTTCAGCGGATCGCCGAGCGAGTGCGCGCAGCGTCGACGCTGGCCACGAGCGAAGCGCAGCTGGGCCACGACGTGGTGGCGCAGCTAAAATCCGCACGCGAGGAGCTTGCGGCGTTGGGCGTGGGCGCGCAGGAGATCCTGCAGACCGCCGGCGAAGCCGAAGCCGCCGCGCGCGAAGCGGAGCGCGGGGCAGAGCAGGTCGCCAGCGCCGCGGAACAGCAGTCGGCCGCGGCCGCCGAGGCACAGCAGGCGATCGAACAGCAGGGCGCCTCTCTCGAGCAAAGCCAGCAGACCGCGGAGGCGCTGGGCGCACTCACCCAGCAGCTCCAGGGTACCGAGGCATCCGCGGTCGCCGTCGAGCAGGTGGCTACGGCCGCGGAGGAGCTCTCCGCCACGGTGCAGGAGCTCTCCGGCGCCTCGGGGCAGATCCTCGTCGCTCTCGAGCAGATCAGCCGCGGCACGCATGTTCAGGCATCGGCGACCGTGCAGGCGGACGTCGCCGTGGGCCAGATCGAGAAATCGGCCCAGGTCGCTCTTCAACGCGCCGAAGCGGCCAGCGCCAAGATCGGAGCCGTCGTGGCTTCCTGCAACGAGAGCCGGGCGCTGGTCGAGCGGCTCGTCGCGGGTGTCGGCGCCGCGGTCTCTGAAGTCACTGCGGTCCTGGCCTTGTTGGCTACGCTCAACGACACCAGCCGCCGGATCGAGACGGCTTCCGACGCCCTCTCTCTGGTGTCGGTTCAGACCAGCATGCTTGCGGTCAGCGGCGCTGTCGAAGCCACGCGCGCGGGCGAGGCCGGGCGGGGTTTCGCCACCGTCGCGGCGGACATCCGCAAGCTGTCGCGCGAGGCGACCGCAAGCGCCGAGCAGACCAAGGACACCGTGCGCATGATCCAGGATCAGATCACGGCGGTCCGCCGCGACTTGGAGCAGGTCGTCGGCGCGGCCGAGGCGGAGATCGCGCGCAATCGCGTGATGGTCCAGCGCTTTGCGGTCGTCGCCGCCGAACTCGAGGCGACGCAGGCGCTCAATGGGGTGATCCTGGTCGGCGCCGAGGACATGCTGCGCGGCGTGCGCGAAGTCCAGAACGGCACGGGACAGATCGCCGCGACGGCCGATCTGGCCGCTGGCGCCACGCGCGAGGCTAGCGCCGCCGCGCGGCAGCAGGCGCAGAGCGCCGAGGCGCTCGCTGCCGCAATCGAGGACATCGCCTCGATCGCGGCCGTGCTCGCCTCCAACGAAGCGTGAGGCGTTGAACGCCGCGACTGCTCCGGACGCGAGGACGCTGACGTTCCGCCTGGGGGACGAGCACCTCGGAGTGGCGGCCGCACTGGTCCGCGAGGTCGTGCCGCTGCCTCGGCTGACCCGGGTACCCCACGCGCCGCGCGCGCTTCTCGGGGTGGCGAACATCCGCGGCACGGTCGTGCCGGTCCTGTCGGTGGCGCGGCTGCTGGGCCGGGCGGAGGCCGCCACCGCGCGCGTCATCGTCGCCGAAGCGGATGGTCCGATAGGCCTCGCCGTCAGCGCGGTGTCCGGTTTCGCGGACGATGACGCGGCCATTCCCCGCATCGAGATCGCGTCGCTTGTGGCAAGCGCCGTGCCTGAGCGCCGCGCGCCGCGGTCTCCTGGCGCCATTGCGGCGTCTTTCGCACACGCAAGCGAGACGCAGTCGGACGGGGTCGCCCTGGTCGTCTTCTCGGCGGGCGGACAGAACTTCGCGCTGCCCATCGGGAGTGTCGAGGAGGTGCTGCCCCTGCCGCCCGAGATCGCACGGTTGCCGCAGGCCGATGCCGTGGCCTTGGGCAGCATCGCCAGCCGCGGCGCCGTGCTGCCGCTGCTCTCGCTGGCCGCGCTGCTGGGCCTGCCCGGCGGCTCCGCCGGACGGCGCGAGCGCATCATCGTGGTGCGCATCGGAACGCATCGCGTCGGGATCGTGGTCGAGGCGATGGGAGGCATCGAAACCGTGCCCGAGGGCCACGTCGATCCGGTGCCGCAGGTGCTGAACCGCGGCGGCGGCGAGGCGCGCATCTGCGCGATTTGCCGGCTAGAGGGCGGACGACGACTGCTGTCCGTCCTCGCACCCGACCAGCTCGTCAGCGAAGTCATGACCGCCCGGCTGATGCGGGGCGAAGCGGAGGACAAGGGCGAGGTGATCCGGAACGCCAAGATAGAGCGGGGCGAGCGCTTCCTGCTGTTCCGCATCGGAGGGGACAGCTTCGGCCTTCCGATCCTCGCCGTGCAGGAAGTGACGCCGCTGCCTTCCCGATTGACTCCGCTGCCCAAGGCGCCCGCTTTCGTCCAGGGGCTGATGAACGCGCGCGGTCAGGTGATCCCGGTCATCGACCAGGCTCGCCGCTTCAACGGAGAGCCCGTCACGGGAGAGAAGGCGCGCGTGATCGTCGTCCAAATCGGAGACCTGACCGCCGGCTTCGTGGTCGACGCCGTGTCGGACATCGTGGAAGTGCCCGAAAATGCCCTGCGCCCCGCACCAGACCTGGGCGAGCCGGGAACGCGCGTCTTCGACCGGGTCGCCAGCCTTGATGAAGAGGAAAGCCTCGTTTTGATCGTCAGCCCGCAGGAGCTGCTCGATCGTGCCGAACGGGACCTGCTGCTCACCCTGGGCCAGAAGGCCGCGAAGACCGAGGCGTGACCAAGCTCCTGATCGTGGACGATTCGGCGCTGATGCGTCGCCTGCTGACGGAGATCTTCCAGTCGGCCGGCGACTTCGATGTCGCAGTCGCCCGCAATGGCGGGGAAGCTCTCGCCATGCTGCCGACATTCGCCCCGGACGTGGTCACGCTGGACGTGCACATGCCGGGGATGGACGGGCTCGCCTGCCTCGATCGGATCATGGTCCAGCACCCCTGCCCGGTGGTGATGGTGTCTTCGTTGACGGCGGAGGGCGCCGAGGAGACGCTGGAGGCAATGACGCTCGGCGCGATCGACTTCGTGCCCAAGCCGCGGGGTGCCATCTCGCTGGAGATCGACGACATCGCAGGCGAACTCGTCGACAAGGTACGGGCCGCTGCGCAAGCACGCATCCCCCGCACCGCACGCCTGCGCGACCGCGTACGCGCGGCGGGCGCAGGCGGACTGCGACATTCGCGAACCCATTTCACCACAGCACCGCCACGGCTCGCTCCCGTTTCGATGCGCGGCGAGGTTTTCGAGCCTGGCCTGGTGCTCGTCGGCTGCTCCACCGGCGGCCCTCCTGCACTCGACGCCTTGCTGGGGGCGCTGCCTGCCGACTTCCCGTGGCCGATCCTGATCGCCCAGCACATGCCCGCCAGCTTCACCGGAGCGCTCGCGCGCCGCCTCGACCGGATGTGCGCGTTGACGGTACAGGAGGTCGACAAGGCCACGCCGCTGCTTCCCGGACACGCCTACGTTGGTCGCGGCGATGCCGACCTTGTCCTCTCCCGGCGCGGGGCCGCCCTGGTCGCCCTCCCCGCCCCTTCGAGCCCCGACCATTTCTGGCACCCCAGCGTGGACCGACTGGTTGAAAGCGCCATGCGGCTCGTTCGGCCCGAACGACTGATTGGCGTGTTGATGACCGGAATGGGCACGGACGGCGCATCGGCAATGGCGAAGCTGAAGCAGGACGGCGGGCTGACGCTTGCGGAGGCGGAGAGCACCGCGGTCGTCTGGGGGATGCCCGGCGCTCTGGTGAAGCGGGATGGCGCGTCCTGCGTAAGCCCTCTGCACGAGATCGCAGCCGATCTCGCCAGGCTGTTGCCCCGATGACGAGCCCACCTCCCCCGCTGCAGGCGGCGCCGACGCCTCTCTCGTCCGAGGAGATCGCCCGCATCGGTGAGCTCATGTACCGCTGGACCGGCATGGTCTTCGGCGAAAACAAGCGCTACTACATCGAGCGGAGGGTCGCAGAGCGCATGAAGCGCAGCGGATGCCCTACGCCGCAGGCCTACCTGGCCTATGCGAGCGTCCACCTGGCCGAGCGAGAGGCGCTGATTAACGCGTTCACCATCAACGAGACATATTTCTACAGGGAGGAGCACCAGCTGGCGGCCCTCTCCCGCGACATCCTTCCCCGCATCATCCGCACGCGCCAGCCGGGCGATCGCATCCGGATCTGGTCGATGCCGTGCTCGACGGGAGAGGAGGCCTACTCGATCGCGATTTGGCTGCTCGAGAATTGGGCCCTTGTCGATGCGTACAACGTCGAGATCGTCGGGTCCGACATCGATACAAGCGCATTGGCAAGGGCGCAGGAAGGCCGCTTCGCCGAGCGCTCACTCGCGCGCCTGCCTGCCGCGATCCGGGCAAGCTACTTCGATGACGAGGAGGATCACCACAAGCGCATCATACCGGACCTTCGCGAGTCCGTGCGGTTCACCCCCGCCAACGTCATCGATCCTGTGACGGTGGCGAGGCTCGGCACCTTCGACGTCATCCTCTGTCGCAACCTGCTCATCTACTTCGATGACGCCGCTCGCCTGACTGCAGTGAACACGCTTTACGATTGCCTGGCCCCCGGTGGGTACATCTGCCTGGGTCACAGTGAAGCCATGGGGCGGATCTCGGATCGCTTCGAGCTGGTTCGCCTTTCCGACGCGATCGTCTATCGCCGGCCATGATGGACGAACTCCTCGAGCAGTTCCTGGTCGAGGGCCGCGAACTCGTGGCGCAGGCGGCGCACGACTTGTCGGCGCTGGAGCAGGATCCCCGAGACGAAGCCGCCGTGGACAGCGCCTTTCGAGCGATGCATACCCTGAAAGGGTCCTTCGCCATATTCGCGCTGGCGCCGGCCGAGCGCCTGCTCCACGCCGCCGAAGACGTGCTACACGGTGCCCGCGAGGGCACGACGACCCTCAATGCGCGGATCGTATCGAGCCTCGTCGCCTGCCTCGATCAGGTCGACCGATGGGTCGAGGCGGTCGGCCGCGACGGCGCGCTGCCCGAGGATGCTGCCGGAGTGAGCGCGCGCACGATCGCCCTCCTCGGCGAGCCGGGCCGGGTGGCTCCCGGGCTGCCCGGCCGTGGAAGCGCCGATCCCCCCTGGCTGACGGCGCTGCGCGAGCGGGAAGCTGCCGTCATCGCTGCGGCTGCGAGCCCCTTGGTCGCGTTCCACTATGCCCCCGATCGCGAATGCTTCTTCCGCGGCGACGACCCCTTGGCCATCGCCGAAGCCATTCCGGAGCTGATAGCTCTGGCCGTCCTGCCGAGTGGCGATCGCTGGCCCTCCTCCGACGAACTGGAACCGTTCACCTGCTTCTCGGTGCTGGAGGGCCTGAGCACGGCTTCGGAAGCGGACATGCGCGCCGCGTTCCGCCTTCAGCCCGATCAGGTCGAACTGATCCCGCTCCTGCGCGACGCCGAGCCCAGGCGCGGCAACGAGGCTGCGGGCGAGACCAGCCTCCTGCGGGTCGAGGCCGGTCGCGTGGACGCTCTGGGGGACGGGCTCGGAGACCTTATCGTGGCGGTCAACGCTCTGGCTCCGCTCGCGGCAGAGGCAGCGCTGCTCGATCCGCTGCTGGCGGCCCGGCTACGCACCACCCAGGCCGACATCGAGCGCGCCACCGACACGCTGCATCGCGCCCTCTCGCGCGTCCGGCTCGTCCCGCTCGAACCCTCGCTGCGCCGCCTCCCCCGCCTCGCCCGCGAGATCGCGGAGACGCTCGGCAAGCAGGTGACCTTCACGTTGGCCGGCGCCGCGATCGAGGTGGACAAGCAGATCGCCGACGGGCTGTTCGAGCCGCTTCTTCATCTCGTGCGCAACGCCATCGATCATGGCGTGGAACCGCCGCAGGCCCGGAACGCCGCGGGCAAGGACGCGGTGGGCCGTGTCACCCTCGAGTTCCGGCGGGAGGGCGACGCCATCATCGCGACGCTCAGCGACGATGGCGCGGGCATGGACCTGCCCCGGATACGCCGCGCAGCCGTGGACCGGGCGTTGATCTCCAAGGAAGCCGCAGACGCACTGGACGATGCCGAGGCGCTGCGCCTGATCTTTCGCCCAGGATTCTCCACGGCCGCCGAGGTTTCGGAGATCTCCGGGCGAGGGGTGGGGATGGACGCGGTGCAGGCGGCGATCGCCCGCCTGCGCGGCGCGATCGAGATCGACAGCCAACCGGGCACGGGCACCCGCTTCCGCATCCGCCTGCCGGTGCAAGCCCTGACCACGCGCCTGCTCGTGGTGGAGGCCGGCGGAGAGCGCTACGGCGTCTCGCTAGACCAGGTGGCCGAGACGGTGCGGGTCGACGCTGCGGCGCTCATGCCCGTGGGAAGCGGTCTCGCCTGCGTCCTTCGCGAGAGGACCGTTCCCGTCCTTGACCTCGCCACGCTGCTAAAGACGGAACCCGCGCGCGGGCTTTACGCCAAGCTGGTCGTTACCGAGGTCGGCGGCAATCCGGTCGCGCTGCGCGTGGATAGCTTCTCGGAGCGCATCGACACGGTTCTGCGCCCTCCTCGCGGCATACTCGCGTCCGCTCCCGGCGTGATCGGATCGGCCGTGATGAGCGACGGCGGTGTTCTCATCGTCCTGGACCTTCCGGAGCTGGCCGCATGAGCCTGCGGGTTGCCAACGGCATCATCGTGCTGGAGGGCCGCTGCGCCGCCGAGGATGCGGAGGAACTGCTGATCGCGCTTCAGGACCATCCGGAGGCACCCGTCGACCTAGCCCGCGCCCGCAAGCTGCACCTGGCCGTGCTGCAGGTTCTGCTTTCGCTGTCCCCGCGCGTTGAGGCCCTGCCCGCCGCAGGAGCCTTATCCGAGGATATCCGCCAAATGCTGATTTACAAGGGCGACAGCGCGGTAGAAAGTTCCTAACACGATCCCGTAGAGAGGGGCCGCAGGTACCGGCGGCTCGGAGTACTAGCATGCCCGTTACCGTACTGATCGTGGATGACAGCAAGCTGGCGCGGATCGTCGCCGGCAAGGCTTTGGCTGAGCTTCAGCCCGACTGGAGCAAGCTCGAGGCCGGCAGCGCCAGTCAGGCGCTCGAACTCATTGCCGGGCAGACTCCCGACGTGGCCCTGATCGACTTCAACATGAGCGACAAGGACGGGCTGGAACTCGCTGCCGAGCTTCGCGGCCTTCTTCCAGACCTGCCGATCGCCATCATCACGGCCAATATCCAGGACGAAATCATCGCTCGCGCGCGGGAGATCGGCGCCGCTTTCGTCGCCAAACCGGTCACGGCCGATGCTCTTCAGCCCTTCCTCTCCGGCGCGGCGCTGCGCCTGCGATCGCTTCGCGCGTGATGCTGGAAAGCATCACGCTCGCCGAGTTGGAACGCGATGCCCTGACGGAGATCGTCAACATCGGGGTGAGCCGCGCCGCATCGAGCCTGCGCAAGATGATCGGCGATCAGGTGCTGCTATCGGTCCCGTCGATAGAGGTGGTGAGCCAGCAGCGCGCTGCCCGCCTCATCAGCGAGCGTGAGGTGACCGATCTTGTCGCCGTGCGCCAGGACTTCACCGGTCCGTTTTCGGGCCGCGCGCTCCTGATCTTCCCGGAAACGAACAGCCTGGAACTGGTCCGCGCCGTCACCGGCGACGAGTTGACGCCGCAGGAAGTTGTGGAACTGGAAGGTGAAGCGCTTTGCGAGACCGGCAACGTCATCCTCAATGCCTGCCTCGCAACGATGGCGAACATGCTCAAGCGTTCGCTGACCATGACCATTCCCGAAGTGCTGCGCGGCACGAGCGCCAGCCTCTTCGAAGTGACAGAGGACCGGCCAGCCAGGGCCTGGTGCTTTTTCTCTACATCGACTTTGCCGTGCGCAGCCGCGACATCCGCGGCTACATCGCGATGATCATGGACATTCCCTCGCTGGAGACGCTGAAGAGCCTGCTCGACGAATTTATCGCCCGCGTCGTGGGCGACGATGCCTGACCCGGAAATGACTCGAGGACACAGCAAGAACGCCCAGGTCCCTATCGGCGCGAGCGGGACGTGGGACTGGGACATCGCCGCCGACCGGCTGCATGTCGACACCCACTTCGCCGAACTCTACGGCATCGCTCCCGAGGTCGCGGCTGCCGGCCTTCCGCCCGCCACGTTCTTCAAGGCCATCCACCCGGACGATCGCGCCCGCATCCGCATCGCGGTGGCCGGCATGCTCGCGGGAGCCGAACTCTTCTCCAAGGAGTTCCGGATCGTCACGCCGGCCGGCGCGACCCTCTGGATGCACGGGCGCGGACAGTGCCATCTCGACGAGCATGAGGAGCCGGTGCGCTTCACCGGCCTGCTGGTCGACGTGACCGAGCGCAAGCGCGCCGAGGAACGGCTGCGCATCGCGCAGTCGGCGGGCGGGATCGGGACCTTCGAATATGTCGACGGCTTCGCCACTGCCACCGTCTCTCGGGAATTCTGCCGCGTGCTGGGCCTCCACCCCGCTTCCGTGTTGCCCGTGCAGACGATCAACAGCGTCCTGCAGGACAGTTCCTTGCTGCTGGTTCCGAGGCCTCGCGACCGCGAGGCGCCGGAGAGCCTCGACGCCGAGTTTCGCATCACGCGCAAGGACGACGGCGAACCGCGCTGGATCGCCCGCCGAGGGGAGGTCATCCGCGAGGGTGCGGGTTACCGGCTCGTGGGCGTGATCTACGACATCACCTCGGCCAAGCAGCAGGAAGCTGCGCTGCGCGAGCTCAACGACACGCTGGAGACCCGGGTCGAGCAGGAAGTGGCGATCCGGCAGAAGGCCGAGGAGGCACTGCGACAGGCCCAGAAGATGGAAGCCGTGGGCCAGCTGACCGGCGGCATCGCGCATGATTTCAACAACCTGCTGATGGCGGTCATGAGCAGCCTCACGCTGCTCCAGAAGCGGTTACCTCCGGATCCGACGATCGAGCGGCTGATCGACAATGCCATGCAGGGCGCCCAGCGCGGTGCCGCGCTCACCCAGCGCATGCTCGCCTTCGCTCGACGGCAGGACCTCAGCGCGGAGCGGATCGACGTTCCCGAACTCGTCCGTGACATGCGCGACCTCATGGAGCGCACGATCGGTCCGCAATGGTCGCTGGACCTGGCGTTCCCGGCGGAACTGCCCGCGGTCATGGCTGACGCCAATCAGCTCGAGATGGCCATCCTCAACCTCGCCGTGAACGCGCGTGATGCCATGCCCGAGGGTGGCGCCATCCGCATCACGGCCGAGCACAGCAGAGCGCCCGATACGGGAGCCGGCGGCCTCGCCGCGGGCTCGTACATCGCGCTCTCGGTCATCGACACCGGCGAAGGCATGGACGCAGCGACGCTGGCTCGCGCCACCGAGCCCTTCTTCACCACCAAGGGCCCGGGCAAGGGGACCGGCCTCGGCCTCTCCATGATCCATGGGCTGGCCAAGCAACTCGGCGGCAGCTTCAACCTCCACAGCCACCCGGGCGAGGGTACGCAGGCGACGCTGTGGCTGCCCGTGGCCAAAGGCGAGGCGACGCCCGCCCTGCCGTCGTCGCGGGCGGCGGATGAGCAGGAAAGGCTCGGCCGACTGAGAATCGTGGCGGTGGACGACGATGGCCTGATCCTGATGAACACCGCCGCCCTGCTGGAAGACCTAGGACACGAGGTGCTGGAGGCAAGCTCGGGCGAGATGGCGCTCGATCTCCTGCGTCGCTATCCGGATGTCGACGTGCTCGTCACCGATCAGGCGATGCCCGGCATGACCGGGACGCAGCTCGCCGACCACGCGACCGCCGAGCGGGGCGACCTCCCGATCGTGCTTGCCAGCGGCTACGGCGACGTCCCGCAGGGCTCCCAGGCGCGCATCGTCAAGCTGGGGAAGCCGTTCACACAGGCAATGCTGGAGCAGGCGTTGAGGCAGGCGCTCAGCAGGCGCTGAACCTGGCACTGGCCACATGGTCAAGGCCGTGTCAATTCGAACGGCCAGTCCAGGCGGATGGATCGCCTCGTCGAAACAGACGAGGAGCGGATCTCCAGCATTTCGGGCCCGATCCTCGACTTCGAACAGGTTGGTGATGAACCTCTCCAGCTTGATCCATTTCGCGATGCTGCCAGTCGCAAGCTCACCATTCCGAACGGCAACTTTTCATCGCTGGCGGATTCATGTTTCCCCCCTCAATGAACGATGCACCTCATCCCGACCTCTCACCGGGGTGTGTAGGGTACGGGCGCCCCGGCTCGTCCGGCTCCGGGTTCGAAAGCGTGCTTCAGCATGGTCACCATGGCCTGGCGGCCGCGCTCGGTCAGCCGCACGATGACTCGGCGATGGTCCAGCGGATCCTGTATCCGCTCGATGAAGTCCGCTTCGTGCAGCCGATCGATCCGTCGCATGGCCGCCGCGGTGGATTCACCCGAAGCGATCATGATCTGCTTGACGTACAGGATGCCGCCCTCCTCCCCGCTGATGAACAGTTCCAGCATCATGTCCCATGCCGGATCACGGAACAGGCCTTTAGGCGCGAGACTGGCGATCTTCTTGCGCGCTTGCAGCAGCTGGCGCGCACCTTCGACCAGTAGCCGCTCCTCCAGCGTCCGTGTCTCGGCCGCTCTGGCGAATGCCCGCACGGTTCGGCGTGACGTGGGGGAGAGGTCGAGGTCCACGGCTTTCTGCTTGGGAGACGGCATCTAACCCTCGCGCCCCGGTGGATGGTGATGAATGGTCATTTGGCGAACCCTTCTTGTATTTGCCGAACAGGGCGAGGCTGGTGGGCCTGGAGCCACGCCGGCAACGTGTGCATGCCGGTCCCGTGCGACCCCTTCAGCAGTACGAGGTCGCCGTCGCGTAAATCAGCCGTAAGCGCGTCCTTGAGCGCATCCAGCGAGTGCGTGAGAGAGCCCCGGCGCTCGCAGGGCACGGCGTCCCACAGGCCTTCGTAGAGTTCCCCCATCGCGTGTACGCGATCAATCCCGTGGCGTGCGATCAGCGGCGCCAGGCCGGTGTGATAGGCAGACGCATGCTCGCCGAGCTCCAGCATCTCTCCCAGCACGGCCACGCGGCGCCCGGGAGCCGGGTATCCGCCCAAGACGGCAAGCGCCGCCTCCATGGATCCCGGGTTGGCGTTGTAGGCATCGTCGATCAAGGTCAGCCGCCGCTCTCCCAGCTCCAACTGGATCTCGCGGCCACGCCCCTCCGCTGCGCCGAAGCTCGCGAGAAGATCGAGCACGGGCGCGATGTCCTTGCCCAGCGCCTCGACCGCAGCGAGCACGGCCAGGCTGTTGAGGGCCATGTGCTCGCCAGCGGCGCCGAGGCGGTAGCGCAGCGCGCGGCCACCCACCACGGCGGAGACTTCGCGCCTAGCGGCATCGTAACCGGTCAGCCGCGCATCGCAGCCCTCCGATCGGCCATAGTGGACGATCCTGAGGCCGCGCGCCTTGGCCGCCATGTGAACGCGTTCCCATTCCGCCATGTCGCGGTTGAGGACCGCGACCCCGCCGAGCCCCATGCCATCGAAGATGGCGCTCTTGCGGGTCGCCACGGTGGCAAGGTCCCGGTGGTACTCGAGATGGGCGGGAAGGATATTGGTGAAGATCGCGATGTCCGGGCGGGCCATGCGCGCGTTGCGGGCCATGCGCCCGATCGCCATCTCCAGCACCGTATGCGGCGTGTCCCACGGGATAGAGGCGAGGTTCCAGGCGACGCCGTGAGGGAGATTCGCGTTCTGGCGCGTCTGGCCCACCGCGCCGAATGCGGACAGCGCATGCGCCATCATCGCCACCGTCGTGGTCTTGCCGGCGCTGCCGGTCACGCCCACCAGCTTGCCTGCCATGCGCTCGCGGGCATAGTGGCCCAGCGCCAGGATCGCGGCGCCCACGTCCTCGACCTGGAGGATGGGCAAGCCCGTGCCGGCGACCTTTTCGGCATCCGTCACGATCAGGGCGGATGGCACATGCCGAAGCAAGGCGAACCGCTCGGGAGACACCCCGATGCCGGGGTCGGCAAGCCGCACCGCCACCATCTCCCCAGCCTGCATCGTCGGCGGCGAAATGCACAGCCCGGTCGCCTGCCAGCCGACCAGCGGCGGCACGGCCCAGATGCCAGCCGTCGCCCTCTCGACATCGGCCTGCGTCCAGTGGCGCTCCGTTCGGTCCCCCTGCGACACGCATGGCGAAGCCTTGCGCCGAGAGTCCTCATCGAGCAGGTACGCACGATATGCCACCAGACCCGAGAGGTAGTGCTCGACGTCGTCGATGCGCACACGAAAGGCATGGTGCCTGATGAAGAAGCTACCGACGATCTTCGCCGGATTGGCGTAGAACATCGCCAGCTCGGGCCAGAAGTGGCCGTTCAGGAGATAGTGGGCGCGGTGGTGCAGGGCGCGGTAGAAGCGCGCCAGGTCCACCCCGTCGAGCACGTGCGAGAGCTGCGGATCCGAACGCAGGCGGGCCACGGTCCTGTGCGCCGCCATCATCAGTTCCAGCAACGTCGGAAAGGTCGTGATCCGCTCCAGCACGAAGCCGAGGTGATCCCGGAAATTGTCGATTGCGAAACGATAGTAGCGCTCGTCCGGACGATGTCGCGTGAGTTCGTCCACGCAGTAGCTGAGCCAGTGGTCGTGCGCCTTCCAGTGCTCTTCGCGGATGAAGTGCTCGAAGGCGCTTTCGACAGCCTCCAGCCACCGGAGATTTCCGGTGAGACGGTAGAGACGCATCAGCGCGAAGGCCGCTTCGCCGTCGTAGTAGATGATCCGGAACTCCTGCCGGACGGAGAGGTCCGGGTAGGCAAGGACGTGGACGAAGCGGCCCGAGCCGGGGTCCTGCATGTGCAGGATTCCCTCCGCCAGCGCCTCCATCTGAATCATGTGGCGATGGTCGCCGGTCAGTTCGGCATGCTTGGCAAGCGCAAGAATGGCGACCGCGTTGCCGCCCAGCTTGATCTCGCCCGCGACATCCACCAGGAAGGCGGCCGTTTCTCCGGTCGGCAGGACAACCGGCTTGATGAGGTCTCCGGTCAGCCGGTCCAGCGATGCGGCGATCGCCTTCTCCAGCAGCGCGTCGCGGGTGACCTCCCAGGCCTCCAGCATGGCATAGAGCGAGCTGGCATGGCGAAGGGCGTTGTACGACGGTATCGGCCTGTCGAAGCAGGGATGCCATCCGTAGTGGAAGCGGCCGTCCTCCTGCACCTGCGCGGCGAGATAGCGGCTCCCAGCGGCGATCAGGGACTCCACGGCGGGGGCGTTGAGCCGGCCCACCGAGCGGCGGCCGGTGTCGAGCCCTCCGCCGTCCAGCGCATGGACCGTGCCGTCCTCGCCTCGGAAGACGCCGCGAGTGGTGAAGAGCCACACCGGCTCTTCATCGAGGAAGCGCAGCGCTTTCAATCCGTGGCGCCGGGCCGCGTAGATCGCGAAGTTCTTTTCGTTGATGACGGCCGCGGCCTCCCCCGGCCCACCATAGAGCATGGCGTTGGCGTTCAGTTCGGTCTCGAGAAAGGCGTGCTGGAAACGTGCGTCCAGCGAGATGCCGAGGCGGAAGTAGTTGCGCTTGATGCCGCGCAGTTGCTGCCGCAGAGCCTGCCAGGTGGTGCGCTCGACCGCGTCGACCCAGTCGATCCGCAGCCAGCGGGTGTCCGCGGCGCGTTCCGGGAGCTGGGCCAGGCCCTTCTTCCAGGCGGCGTCGAGGGTCTCTGCGGTGACGGTCAGCACAGTTGCCCGCGCGGTTCCGTCGGTGAACGAGAAGAACAGGACGAAGCCTGGAGCACCGTCCACCATCACCGGCGCCGCCGCGGCAAGATGCTTTCGAAGCGCTTCCAGAGCTGGGCGGCAGGCGACGCTCATCGCTCGCGGAGCGCCTCCCGCGCGCGGTTGAACGGCTTCAGGAGATACTGCAGCACGGTCTTCTTGCCGGTATGGACGTCCACGGTGGCGATCATGCCGGGCACGATGGGGAAGCGCTTGCCGGCCTTGTTCAACAGGGCATCCGATCGGGTACGGATGAACACCCGGTAGTAGAAGATCTCCGGCTTCACCTCGTCGCGGATGGTGTCCGGGGAGATCGTGGTCACCTGGCCTTCGAGACCGCCGTAAATCGCGTAATCGTAGGCGGTTACCTTCACCGTTGCGCGCTGGCCCGGGTGGATGAAGGCGATGTCGCGCGGGGACATGCGCGCTTCGATCAGCAGCTGGTCGTCGACCGGGATGATCTGCATCACCTCTCCGTTGGGCGGAACCACCCCGCCCTCGGTGGTGACCTGGATGCTCTTGACCACGCCTTTCACGGGAGAGCGCAGGGTCAGCCGCTTGAGAGTGTCGGAGCGGCCACGCACGACGGGCGCCAGCGCGGTCACTTCCTCGTTGACCTTGGCGAGTTCCTGCCGCGCCTCGACGATGTACTGGGACCGCAGGTCGGCCTTCTTCAGCTCCAGATCGGCGCGCTGGCGCTTGAGGCGGATCACTTCGACGCTGCTGGCGGCCCCCACCTGGATGAGCGATTCGCCGATCGCCACCTCCTTGCGGATCAGCGAAAGGGACTCGTCGATGAGCCCGATGGAGCTCGCCAGGCTCCGCCGGCGGTCTTCGTAGAGGCGCGTTTCGGCCGCCTTAAGGTCGGGATAGGACGCAAGTTCGGCCGGGAACTCGAGCGGCGTCTGGTTCACTTCGGCCCGCAAACGCGCCGCTGCGGCCAGGGCCGCCTGATACTTGGCCGCGCTCTCCTCGACGGTTGAACCGGCCTGTGTGGGGTCAAGCTGGGCGAGAACCTGCCCCGAGACGACCAGATCGTCCTGGTGGACCATGAGCTTGGAGAGGATGCCCCCTTCCAGCGACTGGATCACCTGCTCGCGCGAGGTCGGCACCACGCGGCCGGTGCCGGTGGCCACTTCGTCGAGCTCGGCCAGCGCGGCCCAGGCGAGGGCTGCCAGGAACAGCCCGGCGAGCGTCCAGACCAGCCGGGTGGCCAGCACCAGGCGCCTGTCCTTCTCCTCGCCGAACAGCCAGTCGTCGTTGTCGGCCCAGGCGCTCATGCCGCCCTCCCCCGGCCCTGCATGGCCCGCAGCGCGGCGTCCTTGCTGTCGTCGAGCGTGACCTGGCCGTTGTGGATGACGATCACCCGGTCGACGAGGTCGAGCACCCGCATCCGGTGCGTCGCCACGACGACGGTGCGCCGCTCGCTCCAGCTGCGGAAGCGGTCGATGAACAGGCGTTCGGTGGCATCGTCCATCGAGGCGGTGGGCTCGTCCAGCAGCACTACGGACGGCTGGCGGATCAGCAGCCGGGCGAGCAGCAGCGACTGCACCTGCCCGCCCGAGAGCCCCTCACCGCCTTCCTGCACGACATACTGGAGCCCTTCGCGCAGGCGCCGCACGAACTCGTCGTGCCGCGTGTTGACGAGGTCGAAGCGCACCTGGTGCAGCTCCTGCTGTGCATTGAGGAGGTCCACCAGCGTCCTCGTGCCCATCTCCAGGTACTGCAATCGGTAGAGCGTGCCGGTCTCCCGCATGCTCTCCTCGCGCGCGACGAGCGTGGCGAGCACGTCTCGGAAGCTGTCCACCTGCCGCTGCGCTTCGGCCAGCAACCGGCTCACCTCGTTGCGCACGCTGGCTTCCGCGGCGTCGGCAGCGCCGAGCGCGAAGGCGGCGCCCCGCGTCCGCGCCCGATAGGCGCCGCCGCTGTAGAGCGCGCTCGATATGCTGATGCCGAAGTTGTAGTCGGCCCGGTCGGAGAGCGGGTCGTTGACGTCGGTCGAGGCGCCTGCGCCGACGGAAAGGGTGGGCAGCCCTTCCGCCCGGCTCCTGTCGAGCTCCGCCTCCGCCTGTTCGCGGCTTGCATGAACCTGCATGATGGCCGGCACCTGCGTCCAGTCGGGTTCGCCGCTCTCGCACGATCGCAGGAACCAGTCGGGCACCTCGGCGGACACCGGAGGCAGTGCGTCACGGCCGACGAGGTAGGCCAGATTGCTGCCCCACCGCTGCTGCTCGGCCGCGATCTGCTGGATGGCCGCCTCGGCCGACTGGACGCGTGCCTGGGCCTGAAGCGCATCGGACCGAGTTGCCGCGCCCCGGCGAAAGCGATGGTCCACCAGTTCGCTGATGCTGCGCACGCTTTCCAGCTGCTGGAGCGCCACTTCGCGCAGGGCCGCGCCGCGCTGGATCTCGATAAGGGCATAGGCGGTGTCGCGCACCAGGCTGTCCACCGCCAGCAGCAGCTGAGCCCGGCCGATGCGGGTACCGGCCTCGGCGATCGCCACGCTGCTGGATACTTTGCCGAAGTCGTAGAGCATCTGCGAAGCGGAGAGATTGGCCCGCGGGCGCCAGCGGCTGCGGCTGACACTGTCGTAGCCGCTGCCGAGGCCGGCGTTGACCTGGGGCAGATAGCCGGCCTGCGCGACCCTGACGTCCTCTCCCCGTGCCTTGAGCCTGCCGACCGCCTCGGTGACCGAAGGGTGCCAGGCTACCGCCTCCTGGACGGCCTGTTCCAGTGTGAGGGCCTCGCCCCCGAACGCCTGCCCCGTTGCCTGTGCCTGTGCGCCGACCGAAAAGGAAACGAACACCAAAGCTAAAAGTGAGCGGAGACAGGGCGCGTCCCCGCACCCCTTAAAGCCCTTCCGCAGCATAATCCTCCAGCCGCCCCTAAAGGGACGATCGACATGTTGTTATCGGCGGGCCCGTACTTCGGTACTTGTACGGCCCCGCCTGCATAACACCGGAGAATTAGATCACAGAATGATTGTTCCACTGATCGTCCGGAGAAAGATCCGGATTGAGGGTAAGGTAGCCAAGCGGATCTTCGACCGGAGCCACCGCGGCGATGTCCGTGCCCTCGTCGGGCGAGGTCGAACCGACCTCGGCGTCGAGGGGTGCCTCGCGGCTGTCGAGATAGCCCTCCAGCACGTCCTCGAGCGTGCCCTGGCCCTCGAACAGGTCGTACTCGAAGTAGCCGGTCGCGCGGGCCTCGGCACGGTCCTCCACCCGGAGTTCGAGGCTCTCGATCGGGATCGTGTCGAAGTCGAACGCCAGGGTAGTGGCCGCGAGCGGCACGGGCACTCCGGCGCCCGAGGGCTCTACCGTCACCTCCAGCGTACCCTGTGCGATCTCGCCGGTGGGATGGACCAGCTGGTAGCTGAACGTCTCCACTTGCGGCTCGTCGAAGTAGGGCACCTGCGGGAGCAGTGTGTAAGTGTAGCTGCCGTCTGCATCGAGCGTCAGCGTGCCGTAAGTGCCGTCCACCGTGGCCGCCGTCCCGGCCTCGACCTCGACGTAGCTGGAGGTGTCGGGATCGAAGACCTGCAGCTCGGTGAGGAGCGAGCCGGCCTCGTCGTTGTCGAGCAGATTGCCCGTCGCCGGAGTGGTGCCGTCGACGGTGAACTGGTCGAGGTAGGTTACATCCACATCGGTTGTAATGCTCACCACCGACAGTGCGCCGCCGAGAGTCGAACGGACCCGATAGGTGCCTTCGTCGAGATTGAGCGGCCCCAGATCGAGCGTGACGACCTCTCCCAGGGCGTTGAGCAAGACGGTGTAGTCGCGCTCCTCCACCGTCACCCAGCTCCCGGGCGCGACCTCTTCCTCGAGGAACAGGGTCCCGCTGGAGAGGAGCGCCACCGTGGCATCCACCGACACGGTGCCGGAGACAGCCATGTTGTCCTCGATGACGAAGCTGGACCCGATGTACTCGTTCTCGCCCAGGACGGCGCCCTGGAGCGTGCCGCCGCCGTCGAAGTAGCCGTCGTCCACCACGTTGGCGAACTCGACCTCGGCGGTGGCGGTGTCGTCCGCCACGTCCACCGCCGTGCCCTCGAGCGCGATGGTGAGCGTCGCGGTATCGGACGTCACGCCATCGCCCAGCGTATAGGTGAAGACCTCCGATTCGCCGACCGATGCGGGATCGCCGTTGGCCGTGTAGGTGTAGCTGCCGTCAGCCGCGATCACGAGGACGCCGTAAGCGCCCGCGATCGTGGCCGTGCCGCCGTCGGGCACCGTGACGACCGTGCCCTCCGCGTTCGTGA
The DNA here is from genome assembly GCF_042432915.1 of Novosphingobium soli. Lineage (NCBI taxonomy): Bacteria > Pseudomonadati > Pseudomonadota > Alphaproteobacteria > Sphingomonadales > Sphingomonadaceae > Novosphingobium > Novosphingobium soli. The sequence continues at coordinate 225,653 of NZ_JBHLWK010000001.1, read as the reverse complement.
CCTGGGTGACGGTGGCGCCGCCGCCCACATCGTCGGCCCCGGCGTCCGCCCCGCCGCCGATCACGTTGCCGGTCAGCGTCTCGTTGGCGAAGTCGTACTCGGTGACGGTGGCGGTGATCGAGGTGGATTGCAGGACCGTCAGCGTGTTGCTGAGGAGGTTGTCGGCGACCGCGTCAACCACGGTGTCCAGCAGCTCCGTCGCACCGACCGTCTCGAGGATGTCGCTCAGGATATCGACGAGGTCGCCGGCGCCGAGGTCGGTGCTGAGGTCGAGCGCGGTCTCCAGCAGGTCCCGGACGGTGGAGCCCAGCACCCCGCCGCCGAGCGCATCCTCGACGGTGTCGAGCACCAGGGTCTGGTTGTCCGGCCCGAGGACCACGCCGGCATCCCCCAGCTCCGCCAACGTGATGCCATCGCCGTTGGTGTCGAGCAGGCCTTCAAGCTCGCCCGCGTCGTTGCGCACGACCACCTGGTAGTCGCCCGGGGGCAGCCCCTCGACGATCGCGACCAGCGTGTTGTCGGACGTGAGGCCGAGCAATTCGAGGCCCGCGACATCGCCCAGCAGCGAGTCCTCCGTCACCGCCGAGTAGACGACGTTGCCATCGGCATCGACGATGTCGAGCCGGAAGGCGTCCGCCACGGCGACCAGCGCGGTCTGGCTGATCTCGATGCGGACCGATCCGGTGGTGTCCGGAGAGACGCTGACCGTGAGGCTGTTGTCGGCTCCGATGTCGCTTTCGGTGAGGCCCACGACCGTCACCGCCGTGTCGGTCACCGGCGGCTGGGTGGTGCTGGTCGGATCGCCCATGTCCAGCGTCGCGGCATCGTCCACGGCGACGGGGAAGGCGATCTCGATCGGACCCAGCGAGGTGGCGGTGCTGACGTTGCCGGCCAGGTCGATCTGGCGCACCTGGACATCGGCATAGACGCCCTCACCCAGCTCGAAGCTGGTCCCCGTGCCGGGGGTCCAGTTCACCCCGCCGTCGGTGCTGTACTCGAAGGTGGCGCCGGGCTCGAGATCGGCCACGACGATGGTGCCATCGCTCGTCACCCCATCGGTGCCAGAGGTTCCGGTGTCGGTGACAAGGTCGGCGTCGGGCGGCGCGACCGTGGCGTCGACCGTGACCGCGCCCAGCGAGGTCGCCGGGCCAGTGTTGCCCGCCGCNCCAGGTCGATCTGGCGCACCTGGACATCGGCATAGACGCCCTCACCCAGCTCGAAGCTGGTCCCCGTGCCGGGGGTCCAGTTCACCCCGCCGTCGGTGCTGTACTCGAAGGTGGCGCCGGGCTCGAGATCGGCCACGACGATGGTGCCATCGCTCGTCACCCCATCGGTGCCAGAGGTTCCGGTGTCGGTGACAAGGTCGGCGTCGGGCGGCGCGACCGTGGCGTCGACCGTGACCGCGCCCAGCGAGGTCGCCGGGCCAGTGTTGCCCGCCGCGTCGGTCTGGCGCACCTGCACGTCGGCGTAGGTGCCCGGGGCAAGGACGAAGCTGTCGCCCGCGCCGTCCTCCCAGGTGAGGCCGCCATCGGTGCTGTACTCGTAGGTGGCGCCGGGCTCGAGTCCGGTGACCTCGACCGTGCCGTCGTTGGTGACCTCGTCCGTGCCCGAGGCCCCGGTGTCATCGGCGAGCGCGACGGTCGGGGCAGCGGCCGCGGCGTCGACGGTGATCGCGCCCAGTGAGATGGGTGTGCTGACGTTGCCGGCCGTGTCGGTCTGGCGCACCTGCACGTCGGCGTAGGTGCCCGGGGCAAGGACGAAGCTGTCGCCCGCGCCCGGCAGCCAGTTCTGGCCACCGTCGACGCTGTACTCGTAGGTCGCGCCGGCATCGAGCCCGGTGATCTCTACCGTGCCGTTGCTGGTGACCTCGTCGGTGGCCGAGGCGCCGGTGTCCTCCTCCAGCGCGGCCGACGGCGTGCCCACGCTCAGGTCGACGGTGATCGGGCCGAGCGAAGTCGCATCGCCCTCGTTCCCGGCCGCGTCGACCTGGCGGACCTGAACATCGGTATAGGCGCCCTCGTCCAGCTCGAAGCTGGTTCCCGAGCCGTCCTCCCAGGTGAGCCCGCCATCCGTGCTGTACTCATACGTCGCGCCCGGCTCCAGGCCGCCGACGAGGATGGTGCCATCGTTGGTCACGCCATCCGTGCCCGAGACGCCGGTGTCGTTCTCCAGCTCGGCCGTCGGCTCCGCGGGCGGATCGACGTCGGCGTCTGCGTCGGCGTCGGCGTCGGCGTCGGCATCCGCATCCGCATCGGCATCCGCATCCGCGTCGGCATCTGCGTCAGCGTCCGCGTCCGCGTCCGCGTCAGCATCAGCGTCCGCGTCCGCGTCAGCATCGGCGTCAGCGTCCGCATCCGCATCCGCATCCGCGTCGGCGTCTGCATCCGCATCCGCATCCGCGTCGGCGTCTGCATCCGCATCCGCGTCTGCATCAGCGTCCGCGTCTGCATCCGCATCCGCGTCTGCATCAGCGTCCGCGTCTGCATCAGCATCAGCATCAGCATCAGCGTCAGCATCAGCGTCAGCATCGGCATCCGCGTCGGCGTCTGCATCAGCATCCGCGTCAGCGTCAGCGTCAGCATCCGCATCCGCATCGGCATCCGCATCCGCGTCTGCATCAGCGTCCGCGTCAGCGTCCGCATCTGCGTCCGCATCGGCGTCGGCGTCAGCATCAGCGTCAGCATCAGCATCCGCGTCGGCATCGGCATCGGCATCAGCGTCTGCATCCGCATCCGCATCCGCATCAGAGTCATCCGACCCACCGCTGCTCAATGCCGCGATCAGGCCGGCGCCGCCCAGCAGGCCGAGGGCCGGGAGAAGCAACCCCGCGCCTGCCCCCTCTCCTTCGCTCGCCACCGAGGATGCGGGCGCGAGGAGATCCTCGATCTTTCCGAGTTCGAAGTACTCGACGCCGCTGCTCGGGCGCGCGACCCACAGGCCGCCATCGGCTTCCTCCAGGACGACCTCGCTCTGGACGCTGGCAGCATCGGCGTAGAAGTCGACGATGCGGATGACCTCGCCGGACTTCAGCCGAACCAGAAGATCGTTCCCCTGCTGTTCGAAATTCGAGACGTCCGCGCGGTTAAGCTGCAGCTTCACCACGCTCGGGTTGTCTAGGTCGATCGCGTCGATGGCTACCGACCGCTTTTCGCCCGTCACCTTGTCAAAAATTTCGACAGCCATGCCACTCCCCTGTCTGAATCACGCCAAGCGCACTTACCTGCAACGGCGCGCACCCCGGCCGGAGACCTTCCGGACCGGACGCGGCATCGCACGCGATACTTCGGAAGATGCAACGCGCTCGGGCGCGCCTCGGCCGGGATCGTTCCGCTTCCGGAAGCAATTGTTCCTGCTCGACTAGCCCGCGCGTTCTGCCCCGGTCCCGGCCTCATCCTTCCGGACGTTCGCATGCACCGGCGGACGATAAGCGCTGGTGTCAGCGTCGAGGATCGGCCATCGTGCCGTTCCAGCCTGACAGGAGGTCGCGTGTACCGTCAGACGATGATAGCCTTGAGTCCACTGCTTGCCGCATGCCCCTCCGTCGCCTCGGCCGACACCCCCAGGGAACTGCTCACGACCGCCGCCTTCCAGACGACCGACAAGGGCCGGGCCCTGGCCTTGATCGGACAGGCGATCGCCGGATCCGAGAGGATCCTGACGACACGCCCGCGGGACCGGGAGGCGACGCTCCAACGCGCCATCGCCATCGGCTATCGCGGCAAGCTGACGCGCAGCCGGTCGGACGTGCGCGCCTCGCTGGAGCAGTTCGAGCGGCTCGCGGCCGAGGACGCGCGCGATCCCGAAGCCCAGATGGTCATCGCCGGCTGGCATCTCGGGGCGATAGACCAGCTCGGGAGCCTGCTGGCGCGCACCGCGCTGGGAGCCAAGGCGAAAGTGGGCGAGACCGCGCTCAACCGGGCGGTCACACTTGGTGGACACCGCGCCTTCTACCCGGGGATGGCCGCGCTGCTGCAGATCCGCAACGATCACGCCGACGTCGCACGCGCCCGGCGCTGGGCCGAAGCCGCCGCGGCCGCGCAGACCCCCTCCGTGCTGGACATGCAGATGAAGCGCGCAGCACTCGCCATCCTCCCCGCGCTTCAGGCAAACGACGGCAAGAAAGCCGCAATGCTCGCGCGCAAGCTGCTCCCTTTCGGCCGGCTGCCGGACTAGCGCCATGTGCTGAATGGCTCATGCGGTCCCGCCCCGCGACGGTGCCGGCAGCAAGCGCGCGCCGGCGCAGACCGATCATACCGAAGGCATGCTTGCGGCCATCCGCATGGTCAGCTCCGGATGTTACAAGGGCTTGCCGCAGGCCCTGTCTGGGCGCGAGAATTGCGGATCGGCCAGGAACGTCCGATCAGTAAGATCGTCCAGGAAGGCGAGCAGCAACCCCATGTCTCGCGCGGACAACCCCGCGCCCTTGCCATGTCGGCGAACGGCCAGTTCGAGCCGGCTGGCGCTGCCGTCGTGCCACCAAGGCCCGGTGATCGAGACATTGCGGAGCGAAGGCGTGCGAAAGCGCCCTATGTCGACCTGCTGTCCCGTATGCTCCGCCAGTCCGGGATCGCGACCACCGACCGCCTCGACACGGTGGTAGGCTGCGTCCGTGAAGTCCCGGCCCCCATGGCAGACGGCACAACCAACTCGGTCGAAGACGGCTTTGCCGCGCAGCGCATCGGCGGACAGCGCGGTCTCGTCCCCGGCCATGAAGCGATCGTTCGGGCTGTCGAACGCGACCATTGTCCGCTGGAACGCGGCCAGGGCAGCCGCGACGCCGGCAAGATCGATCCGGCCGCGGCCTTGGGGAAATGCCCGCCGGAACATGCGGCGATAGCAAGGGTTTGCGCCGAGCCGGCGGCCGATCTGTGCTTCCAGCCCTTTCATGCCCATCTCGACCGGCCTCTCGCCGACGAGCGGTATCAAGGCCTGCATTTCCAAGGTGGTGGCGGAAGGATCGGCGTAAGTCAGGCGCGGTAGCCATGCGACGTTGGCCAGCCCTGGCACGTTCCGGCGACCGGGATCGCCATGAACGCCCAGATGGGTGGCGTTGCCGTCGGCGAAACCGCGCTTCTGCTCGTGGCACCCGGCGCAGGCCAGGGTACCGTCGGCCGAGAGGTCAGCGTCGTAGAACAGCAGCCTCCCCAGTTCCACCCGGGCTTGCGACATGGGATTTTCGGGAGGGACCGGCGGCGGCGCGATGCCGCGTGGAAGCGACCACTGCCACGGCGGCGGGGCCGCCGCAGCGAACAGCGACAGCGCTGCAGCGGCCAAGAACACCTTCACGGCAAGCGTGTCACCAGCAGGCGAATGCTGTGCGAACCGTTGGCAGCGACCTGCAGCGCATAAGTGCCCGGCGACAGGTCGTAATCCACCATCTTGCGTATGCCCGAGCATTCCGGGCCGTGGCCATGCGCAACCGACACTGAGGCTCGGCCGTCCTTGACGACGTCGATCCACGCACCCGATCCCAGTGCCACGCGCCAAGTGCCGGCTTGGGTCACGGCGAAACGGGCGAGGCCGCCGTAGCTGACCGAACCGCCCGGCTTTTCGGGGCGCACGGGATAGGAGACCTTCGGCGTGGGCATCAAGGCCAGTGTGACGGCCTGATCCGGCTGCAACACTGCCCGCCTCAACGCTCCGGCCTTGCCGACCGCCGCCATCGGCACCGGTCTGGTCCACGCAGCCAGCGGCGGAGGCAGGGTCGCGGGGGCAGCGCAGTCCGGCGCAGCATCCGTCGGCGGCATGGGCGGCATGGGCGCCTGCGCAACGATAGGCGCACCCGCGAGCAATGCGACGACACCCAGCAGGCATGAGGGCAGAACGGGCTTGGGCATGGACGACTTCCCCCTGAGGAATAAAGCTATATACGGCGAGATATAGAGAATCGAACGGGCACAACAGGGGAAATTTCATGCGACGGCTTTTCACAGTTCTGCTCGGCAGTTGCGCCGTCATGCCGACAGCCTACGCGCAGGAGGCGGCGCCCGAGCTCAGCGACCGTTTCTCGCTCGGCCAAATCACCGTGACCGCGCCGCCCGCAGACGGCATCGCCATCGACAGCTCCACGCTGTCGTCCGAAGCGATCTATACGTTTGGGCGCACTGCCCTGGACGATGCCGTCAACCTCATGCCGGGCGTGTCGGCGGGCAACAGCGGCGGCACTCGCAACGAACGCCTCGTCTTCGTGCGTGGATTCGACCGGTTTCAGGTGCCGCTCTCGATCGACGGAATCCGCGTCTACCTGCCTGCCGACAACCGTCTCGATTATGGCCGCTTCCTGACCACCGATATCGCCGAAGTGCAGGTGGCCAAGGGCTATGCCTCGGTACTCGACGGGCCCGGCGCGATGGGCGGCGCCATCAACCTCGTCACGCGCAAGCCGACGAAGGCGCTGGACATCGACTTGCGTGGGGCGGTGAACTTCGACAACGACGCCGACTACGCCGGCTATAACGTGTCCGGCGCGATCGGCACTCGGCATGAGCGCTGGTATGCGCAAGCCGGTTATGCCCGCAGCTTCACCGACCACTGGGACCTGCCGAACGACTTCATGCCGCGCGTTCCCGCGCTGGAAGACGGCGGCGCGCGCGACTTTTCGCGGACCGAGGACTGGCGTGTCAACGCGAAGGTCGGCTTCACACCGAACGCGACGGACGAATACGCCCTGAGCTATACCTATCAGGAAGGCTCGAAAGGCGCGCCGCTGCACATCAGCGACCTGGTGACGACGCCCCGCTTCTGGAACTGGCCGGAATGGAACATCACCAGCGTCTATTTCCTGTCCTCGACGGCATTGGGTGACCGCGCCACGCTCAAGACGCGCGCCTACTACAACCAGTTCGATTCCATCCTGCGCTCGTTCGACGACCGGACGCTTGCGACCCAGAGCCGCCCCTACGCATTCGATTCCCCGTACGAGGACCGTGCCTGGGGTGGGTCGGCTCAGCTCGATTTCGCAGCGAGCGAGGCCGACACGCTCCGCCTGGCCTTCCATTACCGCCACGACAAGCACGTGGAATCCCAGACCAGTTTCTCGACCGCAGGCGTGCCGAGCACGGAGCCGCGCCAGACGCAGACCGAAGACACCTTCTCGGCCGCGCTGGAGAATGAGCTGCAGCTATCCTCCAGGCTCAGCTTCACGGTCGGCGGCAGCTACGACTGGCGCAACCTGATCCTGGCGGAGGACTATGGCTCCCCCCTCGGCACGTCCGGCACGCCATCGGTGATCTACAATTACCCTCGCCGCGACGCAGACACTTGGAACCTGCAGGGCCGGCTCGACTGGCGCGGCGACGATGGGCTGGACCTGCACGCCAGCCTGTCGTCGCGCGCGCGTTTCCCGACCATCTTCGAACGGTTCAGCCAGCGCTTCAACTCGGCCATTCCCAATCCCGATCTGAAAAGCGAGCGGGCCACCAATGCCGAGATCGGTGGCAGCTGGACTCGCGGCACGGTGCGCGTGGAAGGCGCGCTGTTCTACAGCTGGATCGACGTCGCCATCTTCGGAGTGCCGGTCGCGGGCTACCCTTGCACCGCATCGACGACGCCGCCCGCCGTCTCGACGCCCGGATGCGCCGTGCGCAACATGACGCAGAGCCGCAATGTCGGCAAAGGCGAGTACTACGGCGTGGAACTGTCCGTGTCCGCCACGATCCTGCCGGGGCTGGATGCAGGCTTCAACTACACGGGCATCCAGCGAAAGCTGGATTACGATGCCAACCCGCTGTTCCACCCGACGGGCGTTCCGACGCACAAGGCGTTCACCTATCTGGACTGGGCTCCCACCGAGCGCCTCCACATCATCCCCAGCATGGATGTGGCATCGAACCGCTGGACGCTGTTTACCGCCCTGCCGGCCACGGCACCTCAGGCCTACTACCGCACCGGAGCCTACCTGAACGCGGGCCTGCGGGTCGATTACGCGATCATTGATAGCATCGAGCTCGGTGTGGGTGGCCGCAATCTGTTCGACGACGACTACACGTTGACCGACGGCTTCCCGGAAGCGGGTCGCACACTGTTCGCCAGCATCCGCGCGAAATACTGAGGCGACCAGCCCTGACGACTCGCAGCGCATCGCCGCCGGAAAAAGGTGGAGAGCTGCGCTCCGGCCCACCCGCCCCGCTTCCTGCTGAGCCTGCCGAAGCATGGAACCTCGCGCTCACGCCTCAGGGCTTCGACAGGCTCAGGCTGGGTGGTGTGGAAAGGTCGGATGTGGGTGGTTATCGACGCGAAGCGCTGCTCGCTATTCGGACCAAATTGCGTTTCACATCTGTCTGACGCCATATGCAGATATCGCCGTGAACCAGATCGTGGAAAGCCAAAAGTAGCTTTCCGTCCATATCGAAGTCCTTGGCTAGACGTCGAAAACAAGCAGTGGAACGTAGGGTGCGAGACCGATTAACATCACTCGATTGCCGTAACCGAGAGACCCGGTCTCGTTCGATCTATACCGTATTACAGACAGTAAGCGCATTGATGGCTCCAGATTGAGCCCATACTACCGGCACTATGTATGACGGCAACGGGACGCAAGCCGCCGCGCAAGTTCTCCACTTGCTATAGGGGCGGACTTCTCTGGAGAGCAGGCGAGCGCGAGACATGGCGAGGGTTCAGGTCACCTCGCGGCCGGCGACGAGCGCGGCCATGGCGGCGTGGCCGTCCGCAGTCATGCCCGCTACCACGCCGGACCGATTTGCTGGCGGCTGGTTCTGGCTGACCTTCCACTTGCCTTCCAGCCGCTCGACCGGGATCTCCACCCCGACGATGCCCTTCAGCTGGCCGGCCAGGTAGGCTTCAGGTGCATCCTCGAGCGACCACGGCTGCTCACGATCCTGTTCCTGCGATCGGGTGAGATGATCGACCTGGCGGCGCAGCCAATCGGCTTCGTCGATCACCGCCGCGCAGCCCCGCGCCTGCACGACCATGTAGTTCCAGGTCGGAACCACTTTGCCGTGCTCCTGCTTGGAGGGATACCAGGAGGGCGACACATAGGCGGCGGGACCCTGGAAGATCACGAGCACTTCCGATCCGAGGCGCAGCTCCGCGACCTGCGGATTCGCCCGGGCCAGGTGCGCCCGCAGGCAGGCGCCGCCATCCTCAAGCTCGACGAGGGTGAACGGAACCAGGTTCGCCGTCAGCCCGGCGGCGCCATGGGTCACCAGCGTCGCCAGCGGATGGGCCCGGATCGCCGCGTGCAGGACCTCGCTCCGTTCTTCGGCGAATACGGATGGACAATACACCTTTTCCTGCCTCCACGAACCTGAGGCTCGACTGAGCGCATGTTCGCTGCAGAAATCAAGCTCGGCCAGCAACGGGGCCGCGAGGGAGAACCGTTGACGATAAAGCGATCAGGCTCGCGCGCCGCAGAGATCGCGCAAGGCCTTGCCGCAGAACGCCAGGCCAGCGCTGGCCCCGGGCCCGCTCAACGGCTTCCCGCGAGCGCCCCCGCTTCGAGCACGGGCGCCGTGGCGCCCTGGGGACTTGCGCAATCGGCGAAGAGCAGCGGTTCGGGCGCCGGCGGCATCGGGCGCCTGCTCAAGGCTTCGGCAATGAACCCCAGAGACCAGGCCAAGTGCATCGTCAGCGCCGCCGGGCCGGACACGGCGGCGCAGAGCGATCTCCCGCGCCAGCCCAGCCACAGCCCGCCGAGCAGCGATGCGCCCAGCCACAAGATCATCGGAACGGCGAACAGCAGCGCCTCGCCCCACCATGGCGCAAAGGCCAAGCCGGCGCCGCCCGCCAGCGACGCGGGAACGACCGCCAGCGGCAGCATCTGCCGCAGGCGAACTGGCGCCGGGTGGCGCTTGAGGTTGCGGGCCCGGCCACGACCGTACGCGCGATACTGGCGGAACAGGGCCGTGGCCCCGCTCCGGGGGAAGTAGGTGATCGCAGCGCGCGGCTCAAGCCAGATGCGCCCTCCTGCTGCGATGAGCCTGCGATCCAGCTCTGCATCCTCGTTCGCCGTAAAGGCCTCGTCGTAGCCGCCCACGGCCATGAACAAGGACAGGTCGAAAAGCGCATGATGCCCATGCTCCACCCAGGCACCGTCCCCGACATGGCGGTGGGGCGCCCCGCCCGTGCCCAGCAGCGTGTTCTGCGCCGCCGCCACTCCCCTTTGAAAGCACCGCGATCCGGACGTGACCATCGGAACGACCACCGAGGTCGCGCCGGTCTCCAGCGCGGAACGGCACAACCGGTCGATGAAGCTGCGCGGGTAGCGGGCGTGGGCATCCAGCCGCACCATCCATCTTCGGCCGCGTCCGAAGCGCCGGGTTGCCAGGTTCACCGCGGCGCTCTGGATCCGGCGCGGATTGTCGAGCAGGACGATCTGCGGATGCAGCCGCGCCATTTCGGAGACAATCGCGCGGCTGCGGTCCGTGCTGCCCCCGTCCGCCACCACCACCAGCGCTCCGCGCGCATCCGCCGCCAGCCACGACAGCAATTCGGGCAGGTGCGCCTCCTCGTTCAGGCAAGGCACGACGGCAAGCACGTCGTCCGCCACCCGATCAGCCATGACCGCACCCGACGATGGCGCTGGCGATGGCGCACCTCTCGTCCCGCGTTTGGTAGAGCGCGGCCTGCGGCAGCTCTGCGATCGCCTGCCGCAGGGCCGCGTGCCGACCGCCAGCCAGTGCCGCAAGCCGGACGGGAAGCTCGGCCAGCGGATCCTGGACCAGCAGCCCGACGCCGCGTCGATGCAGCCAGCGCCCAGTCTCGACGCTGCGAAGGGCTATGGGCACGGCGCCGTGGGCCAGCCCTTCGTACAAGCGATTGGGCAGCAGCCATGCGGAGTTGAGGCCCTCCTCGAAGTAATCGATGGCCCAGACGAAATCGACCAGGGCATAGAGACGCGGCAGGTCCTCGGGCCCGTAGGGGCCGAGATAGCGGAGGCCGGGACGGCGAGACACCTCGTCCGCAAAGTCTGCAAATTCCGCCGGGCTGGGACGCCCAGCGATCACCACCTGGATTCGTCCTGCTGAGCCAGCGGCGAGCGCGGCAAGCTGCTCCAGAGACTTCCTGCACCGCAACATGCCGAACCAGCCGATCGTACAGGCGCCGTCCGGCTGGCGATCGGGCCGACTTCGAGGCTTTTGCCCTGGCCTGTGCGGCAGCTTGTTCTCGACGAGCAGCACGCCATCGCGCCTTCCCTGCCGCTGCGCAAAGTAGTCCTGCGCGAAGGCGGGCGAGCTGACGATGACGAGATCCGTGCCGGATAGCAGCCGTCGCTCTATCCAGCGCATCGCGCGCGACTTGCGCCCGCATCCCAGCATGAGGCGATGGATGTCGAGGCATTCGTACACGAGGCGTTGCCCCGGCTGGCGAACGCGCCAGGCCAGGATCAGCATCTCCAGGTTGCGCGCGACGATGGCACCAGCCCCGGCACACAGCTTGCGTAGGCTGCACGGGAACATCAGCAGCAAGCCGATCGACGCCGCCCGCTGCAGCAGGCGAGCGTCCCGCGTGCGCCCGAGATCCACCGCGGAGAATGTTTCGACCCGCGCAGATCGCTCCTCCTGTCTGCGGAAGCCGCCCAGCTTCACCGCCATGCCCTCCTCCCGCATCAGTTCCAGCCGCCTGCACACCGCGGCATCGTTCAGATCGTGCACCAGATAGGCGACGAACGGTCGGTCCTTTTCATCCAAACTCATTTGAAAACCCCGCCGATCACTCACTATCGGATTGAACTCTGATTTGCTCCGCGTCGCGGCTTGGGCAGTATACCTAAATGGTCATGCGCAAGTTTATTGCTGCGTTCTTTACGCATCTTGTTTGAACTCTCGCAAAGCTGATCTCATCCTTTTCGGAGCAATGACTTGAGCAACAGGACGCACGAGACGCAGGCTGACGAGATTTCGGTCACATCGTCGCGGAGGTTACTTCCAGACCCGCTGGAATTGACTGCAGCTCTGTGGCGGCGGCGGTGGGTGTTCACGCTTGCCTTCGTGGCGACGCTGACGGCCGCGCTTGCCACGCTCGCCATGCTTCCACGCACTTACACGGCGACCAGCGCCCTCCTGCTGGAGCCCCGCCAAGCCGAACCGGTCAAGGTGAACGACCGCGGCTTCGTTGCCCCGGCGGACGACAACCTCATCGATACGGCCGTACAGATCATCCGCTCTCCCAACCTCGTCCTCGACGTGGTCCGCAGTCTTCGTCTCGACCGCTCGGCCGAGTTCGGTGGCAGTCCCGACGCCCCCGGGGCCGTGGGCGCGAAAAGCCTCGGCAGCGCATCGGCCTCCGCCGCGGAGCGCCGCGCCGCAGGGGCCCTGCTCGCCCGCACTTCGGTGCGGCGCGTGGGCGTGACCTACCTGGTCGAAATTTCCGTTTCCTCCGCCGATGCCGAGCTCGCCGCGCGCATCGCCAATTCCCTGGCCCGCCGCTACATCGCTCTCGACGGGGCCAAGAAGCAGACCCGCAACGCACAAGCCGCCCGCTACGTGGAAAGCCAGGCGGCGATGCTGCGCAGGCAGGCGGTGGCAGACGACGCAGCCCTGCAGCGCTACATGATCCGCCACAACCTGATGAGCGCCGAAGGGGCCACCATGGCGGAGCAGGAGGTCTCCGAACTGAACCGCCAGATCGCCGACGCACAGGCCCAGGTCGCCGAGCAGCGCGGCAAATTGAACGCTGCCCAGGCGCAGATCGCCCGCGGCGGCGGAGGCGCCGACATCAGCGCTGCCCTGGCATCGGAAACGGTGCGACAGCTGCGCCAGCAGGAAGCACAGGCCAGCGCCAGCCTGGCGCAACGCGATGCCCGCTACGGCAGCCGCCACCCGGATGTGATCCAGGCGCGCGACGAGCTGGCGGACATCCGCGTGCAACTCGGAGCGGAACTGTCGCGCATAGTCTCCGGCCTGCGTGCCGACGTCCAGGTGGCGGAATCGCGATTGGCGTCGCTGCTGGCAAGCCGCGGGCGTGCAAAGGGCTCGCTGGTGCAGAACAGCTCCGCGCAAGTGGGGCGGCTTGAACTGGAGCGCCGGGCAGAGGCCAGCAGGGCGATCTACAACGCCTATCTCACGCGCGCGAAGGAGACAGCGCAGGCGGGGGAACTTCCCAATGCCGATGCCGCCATCGCATCCCTCGCACGGGTGCCGACCGCGCCGTCCTCGCCGCGCTACATGGCCGCTGCGGCCGCCAGCATCGCCCTGGCCATCCTGGTCGGCGGGCTGGCGGCGGGGATAGCCGAATACACCGACAGCACGATCGCCACTCGCGCCGACGTGGAAGGAGGCCTGCAAGCCGTCTACGCCGGGGCCATCCCGACGCTGAGTTCCGCAAGCCGAGCACGCACGATCGCGGGGTCGATGGCGCCGCAGGACTACGTCGTGGCGCGCCCCATGTCCCTGTTCACCGAGAGCTTTCGCAATCTCGCGACCTATCTCGGGCTGTCCGCCCTCGATCGGCCGCGCGTCGTCGCGATAACCTCGCCCCTGCCGCGCGAAGGCAAGTCCACGACCTCCATGTGTCTGGCCCGTTCGCTGGCGACCGGCCGATGCAGGGTGGTGCTCGTCGACGGCGACACGCGCCACCGATCGGCGAGCAATGCGTTTCTTGCAGGTGAAGCGCGCGAAGGACTGCCGTCGGTCCTGGACGGCACACTTCGGCTCGACCAAGCCTTGGTGAAGGACCCGCACACCGCGCTGCAGGTTCTTCCAACCACGCCCCCCTCCTGCCCCTCCGCCACTATCACGGAGGACTCCCTGTGCGCCCTGCTCACCGCCTTGAAGCAGCGCTTCGATGTCGTCATCCTCGACTGCCCGCCGGTGCTTGGGATCGCCGAAGCACGCATTCTGGCTCGACTGGCGGACACGACCCTGGTGGTCGCCCATTGGCGCCGAACTCCGATGAAGGCCATGCGCACCGCGATCGATCTGCTGGTCCAGAATGGCTGCAAGATCGGTGGTGTCGCCCTGACGCGCGTCAACATCCGGGAATACGCGAGCGCCGGTCTCACCGATGCTTTCGGCTACTACAAGAAGTTCAAAGGCTACTATGTCGATTGAGGCCGCGCGGGCGAACGATCTTCGCCACGGCATCGCAATGCCGTTTCTCGCGCTCGCCAGGATGATCGGGCCGGCAGGCCGCAGGGCAGCCTCTGCTCCGGCGAGTGCAAGCGAGGCTGCAAAGCCCGCCACACAAGGCCACGTCCTGTTTGTCAGCCGCCAGCGGATCATCGGCCGCACGAATGGCAGCAGCGCATACCTGCTGGACCTGGCCGCTGCTGTGCGGCGCGCCGGATTCACGCCGCACCTGATCCAACCCTCTCCGGATCTCATGGGCCGTTGGCCTGTAATGCGCCTGCGCCCGGAGATGAAGGCCTTCGAAACGCATCGAATTCGAGGTGTAGCGCGCCTCGGGTCATGGGTCGTGACGAAGGATCCGGGTGTCTGCACAGATGCGCTTCGCGGCCTGGCGGTGCGAGCAATAGCTCGCCTGGGACTGGAATGGCGCTGGCTTGCCGACAGGCCGCGACCCTATGCCATCGCTTCGGCCTGGACCGCAGACGATCATGAGTTCGTGTGCAGCAGAGCCATGCCGGAGGCAGGCATCGTCATCGCGGACTACGCCTTCCAGGCAGAGGCATTCGACAGCCTGCCGGGCCGGCGAACCGCCATCATCATGCACGACCTGTTCCACAGCCGCAGTGCCGGTGCGAACGGGCGGGATTCCGTGGTCCAGCTCGATCGTAGCTCGGAGATCGCGCTGCTGTCCCGCGCAGAGGCGGTGATCGCGATCCAGGCTGACGAAGCGCACTTCGTGGCGGACCACGTCCCCGGTACGCGGCCCATCCTGGCGCCGATGGCGGTCGCGCCCGTGAGGGAACCGCAGCCGGGTGAGAGCCGCCGGCTTCTCTTCGTAGGGAGCAACACCGCCCCCAACGTGGTCGGCCTGAAATGGCTGTTCGAAGCGGTCTGGCCTCGGCTCCAGGCAAGGACATCGGGCTGCAGGCTCGACGTGGTCGGATCGGTGGCGGCGGGCTTCACGGGCTCCGTGCCCGCGGGCGTTGCCTTCCACGGCCTGGTCGACGACCTCTCCCCCTTCTACACGCGCGCGGGCGTCGTCGTCTCGCCGCTCACTTTCGGCTCAGGGTTGAAGATCAAGCTGGTCGAGGCTCTGGCGCACGGCAAGCCCGTCGTTGCCACAAGCGTGACGTTGCAGGGTGTGGAAGCGCAATGCGCCCAGGCCGTACTCTGCGCCGATGACCCGGCCCTGTTCGCGGACGCCATCCTCAGCCTCGATGAGCCAGAGCGCCGAAATGAACTCGGGATTGCCGCCTTGCGTGCGGCGCGCGAACATTTCTCTCCAGAGGTGTGTCACGCGCAATTCGTCGCATGGCTTTCCGAACGACCCCATGATGGCGCCGCAACCTGTCGGGTAGCCCCTTGAGCTTGACAGCGCCGCGCGTGGGGGTGGCGGTGCCGCTCGCTTGGTCGACCCTGTCGAGCCTTGGCACCCAGGCGCTGTCTTTCCTTACCTTCGCGATCCTGGCGCGCTTGCTCGGCGCCTCTGCATTCGGCCTCGTCGCCTTGGCCGCGCTCGTGGTCGACCTGCTGCAGGCGGCCAGCAATGCCGGGATCAGCGAAGCGGTGGTCCAGCGGCCCAGCCTGACGGAGAAGGATGCCGACACTGCATTCTGGTTAAACCTGGGCTCCGGCGTGGTTTTCTGCGCCCTTACCGTGGCGCTCGCGCCCACCATCGCGGGGTTGTTCGACCACCAGGAGCTGACGCCGCTCATCATGGTCCTTGCCGGCATCTTCGTGATTACCCCGCTCGGGGCCATCCATACCGCCAGAATGGCACGGAGCCTGACGTTCAGGGCCATCGCAGGGCGCAATCTCGCTGCCGCGCTCGCCGGTACCGCCGTCGGCATACCGCTTGCCTTGGGGGGGTACGGCGCGTGGGCACTGGTCGGTCAGCGGATCGCCACCGCGCTTATTCTCGCCGCCAGCGGCTGGGCTTGCCTGCGCTGGATTCCGCGGTGCCAATTCGATCGCGTTGCCGCCGCGCAGATGCTGCGCTTCGGTTCGTGGATCGGGGTCGCCGGAACGCTGAACCAGATCAACATACGAAGCGCCGAGATCATCTCCGGCGGGCTGCTGGGCCCCCTGCCGGTCGCCTTCATCCGTGCCGGCTCGCGCATCGTGGAGGTGCTGAACCAGGTCACCTACATGCCTTTCCAGCAGATCGCGGTGCCCGTTCTGGCCCGCAGCGCCGATGATCTCGCGGTGCTCCGCGACACATTCCAGCGCCTCAGCCGCCTTTCGGCCTTTGTCATGTTCCCCGCCTTCCTCGGCACCCTGGCGCTCGCCGGTCCGATCGTGCAACTGGTGCTGGGGCGCGGCTGGGAGGCCGTTGCCGACGCAGTGCGCATCTTCGGCTGTGCGGTGGTCGCGTCGCAAATGAACAACCTGATGGTAGCGACGATCACGGCCTGCGGTGCGTCCCGAAGGGTGCTTTCCTGGACCACGGCGCAGATTGCCCTGGGCCTGCTCGCCGCTGTCGCCGCAGCCCCGTGGGGGTGGCAGGCCATGCTGATGACCGGCGTTGCCAGGGGCTACCTGATCCTTCCCTATGGACTGCACCTGCTGAAGAGACACGCGGGCATTGGCGCACGCGAGGTGCTCGCAAGCTTGCGCCCGGCTTTGACAAGTGGGTTGTCGATGGCTGCCATCGTCCTGGCCGGCGTGTTTGCGACCGAGCCGCACCTGCCATCCATCCTCGTGGTCGGCATCTGGCTGCCGATCGGCGTGTTGAGCTATCTCTGCGCTTACCTCTGGCAGGATCCCGACCTCATCCGCCAGGTCTGTGCTCTGCTACCTTGGCGCAGGACCGCTTCCGCACCTGTGGCGAGAGCCTCTCCTGAGCGCTGAGAAAAATCCGCTCGGCGCCCAGTCTTAGAGCGGGCATTGCTCGGGCGCAGCGGCCATCCCCTGCCCCAGCAGCGTCCCGCCTTGCCTAGGTCATCAGCCTCCCGAGGCGAATACCATGGTGCCGCCGACGCCATGCTGCGGGTTGAACAACGATACGCTCATGCCCCCTCGATGCGGCTCCTCGACGACACATGCGCTTCCTCCGAGGTGCAGCGCCTCCGGGGACAAACTGGGGAGAAGGCCGCGCCAGCGTTGTAACACCTCGTCGTATGGACCAGTCCTATGTCTCACGCGTCTCCAGGAACGAGACTGTGTAGCATCTTGGCTTTTCCGAAGCCAAATCTCCAAGTCACATAGACTCCGGGGCCTTCCAGCCGTTCAGCGACGAAACCGCATCGTGCGCGCCGATATGCACGCCGCCGGTCAGGGCGATACGGACTTCCGCGGCTTCACGGGCCCGCCAACACTTTGATAGCCCGCTTGGCCCTTTGGAGGGGCGTCGGTCGGCGGAGAAGCCAGAGGTCGGCGATGTCGGAAGCGCGCCCACGGGTCTCCGCGAAGAACTGGTGGAGATCGGCGAAAATGCTCTCGAGCCGTGTTGCGACGTTGTCATCAGAATAGCGCTGGAACCACTCCGGTTGCGGAGCTTCCGGTGATCCTTCGGCGACAGCCCTGAGCACTGCCTCCACGTCCCACTCCCGCGAATGGACGCGGATCTTTCGGCAGTTGAATCCGGGGTCCAGGTAGTCAGCAAGGGCATCGTTCACGCTGGAGAAGACCGTGCAGCCGTGGGCGAGCGCTTCAAGAGGTGGCAAACCGAAGCCTTCGGTCGCACCCACGTCGATCCAGTGCTCGATGGAGTCGTAGAGGTAGACCTTCGCGCGCCGGAACCAGAGCGACAGATCATCCACCCACCCGTCCAGGACGGTGACGCGACAGCGCTGCTCAAGCGCCGGAACCAGTTCATCGAGCAGGTACCCTGACGACTTGCGCCGCTGCACGAGCACATCGACGTCTCGGCGCTGCGGCTGCTCGGCAGGCGCCGTCTCCACGATGTTGGGCGTATATGCGATGTACGAATTCGGCGCATGCCGCCCCCAGAATCCCAGTGTATGTCGGCTGACACACAGGATCGGCACTTCGGGCGGTAGCGTGATCTTCCAACCTGTGCTGTGGGCGAAGTAGACGACGTCCCTTCCGTTGAGCGCCTGAAGAAGCATCGCGACGTCAGGGCCCCAGTGGATCACGAAAATGGGCGAGTCGGCCGGCGAGACCGTCTCGGCCCCGCGCTCCAGGACGTCGGACAGGTGCAACTGGCCGGCTGCTCTCTCACCGTAGTACGCGAGCGACGTGGGGGCGAAGCGGCTGCACGCGCGCGCGAAGCGGGCTTGCGCCGAATTGCCTCCGGCTGTCATCGAATGATCCGGGAAGAGAAAGATCAGCGGGCGCATCGCGTCCTCGAGATGGTCACGGCAGCGTCGCCGCCCGGGGGATCGGCATGCCCTCGAGAAAGGCGCTGGGATCTCGGAGGATCGGCCAAGCCGTCTACCAAGGCATTCAGGTGATCGGTAACACTCTCGTGTTCGGCCAACCTGCTTCCGTCGCGGACGGCGGACGGGGAAGGAAGCCTCTTGACGAACGCCTCTGACAGCGCACGCGCCGTCAGCTTGCGAGCGCCCGGGTGCCCAGCCACGAGTTGCAACGCGTCCAGCAGTCGCCCTGCCTTGATCGCCGACAGCGCCTCCAACTGAAGGAGGGCGCCCTGAAGATTGTAGCGCCGATCTTCCAACAGGGCCCGCAGCCCTGCTTCGCCCGTCAGCACGCGGTAGCGATCGGTTGCCTCGATGAGCCCTTCGAGGTCGTCGCGCGTGAGCCGGTGTGACGTCGAGTTCGGATGGCGGCGGTAGAAGTACGTCGGCTGCGGAAGATAGGCATACGATCCTCCGGCCATCATGACGCGCAAGGCCAGGTCGAAATCCTCCCCGATGCGAAGGCGTTCATCGTAACGGATGCCTTGCCTTGCCAGAAACCCGAGATCGAGCAGAGGCTTCAGATAGCCAAGGGAGATATCCTGCCCAATGTCGCCTCTGCGGATGAATTCCCTTGCGGTGACCGGGCGCTCGCTGATCCAGGGTGGGGCATCGGCGAAGATCCGCGTTCGCACACGCCGATCACGCTGCGCGAATTCGACCATGTTGGTGGCGCAGACCTCCGCCCCGTGCCTCTTCTGGCCGTGGAGCAATCCTTCCACGTGACGCGGGTGCAGGATGTCATCGCTGTCCAATATGAGAGCGTATCGGCCGCGGGCTGCCTGAAGACTGGCATTCCGGACAGCGCTGAGCCCCCTTTGCGGCCCCGGGCGGAGGTGAACCCGATCGTCCTCCGAAACATGGCGACGGACGATGTCCCGGGTGGCGTCGCCGGAGCCATCGTCGACGACAATCAGTTCGAAGTCGCTGACGGTTTGCGCACGCGCCGACCGGATCGCCTCATCGATGAATGCGTCTGCATTTCGCGCCACCATCAGGATCGATACAAGCGGTAGGGACATGCAGCCTCGACAGGATCGCGAAACGCGCCAAGCTTTGCGCAACGTCGCGATGCTAACCCGGGTCAAGTGAGCTGCGCACTGCAACGACGTCCGTTTTCGAGGCAGTTGCGCTCAGCCGCGACCGGACCCGCCCCATCTACCTCGACAGGAAGGCCCCGATCGGTCCTCTTGGCCTATCCTTCTGAAGCCTTGAGTTCCTCTGCATCCGCTGCGACAGGTGGCCGCGATGACCGAGCGACCGTGCTCTCCGACACGGCGCAACGGGCACGAGCGAGGGAACTGGATGTGGAAGCGATGAAGCACGAAGACGCGGCGGACCTGCCCTACTTACGCAAGGTGGTCGGCGCCTCCATGGCGGGCACGGTGGTCGAGTGGTACGAGTTCTTCCTCTACGGGACCGCCGCGACGCTGATCTTCGGCAAGCTCTTCTTCCCCGAAACCGGCGACGAGCTGGACGGGATCATCGCCGCCTTCGCGACGTATGCGGTCGGCTTCATCGCGCGTCCTCTGGGCGGTGTCGTATTCGGCCACATCGGCGACCGCCTGGGGCGCAAGTCGCTGCTTCAATTCAGCCTGGTGCTGATAGGTTGCTCCACCTTCCTCATGGGCTGCCTCCCCACTTTCGGCGCGATCGGGTACTGGGCGCCCGGTCTCCTGGTGGCGCTACGGTTCATCCAGGGCTTTGCGTTGGGAGGTGAATGGGGCGGCGCGGTGCTGCTGGTTGCGGAACACAGCCCCAAGCGGAGCCGCGCCTTCTGGGGGAGCTTTCCGCAAGCCGGAGTTCCCCTTGGCAACCTGCTTGCGACCGTCGTGCTTCTGGTTCTTTCCGCAGTCTTGTCGGACGCGCAATTCCTGTCCTGGGGATGGCGCATCGGCTTCTGGCTCTCCGCCGCAATCGTCGGCATCGGCTATTACATCCGCACCCAGGTCGCAGATTCGCCGATCTTCGAGGCCGCGAAGGCGGAGGCGGAAGAGCGCGCCGACCAGGGATACGGGCTGATCGAAGTGTTCCGGCGCTACCCTCGGGGCGTATTCACGGCAATGGGGCTGCGCGTGGGAGAGAACATCCTCTACTACATGGTGGTCACGTTCTCGATCACCTACCTCGCGCACATCGGCGTGGACACGACCCGAATTCTCGCGCTGCTGTTCTGCGCGCACATCCTCCACGTGGTCCTCATCCCCCTGTTCGGGGCGGCCGCCGACAAGATCGGTCGCAAGCCCGTCTATATGCTGGGAGCCCTGCTGACGATGGCCTGGCCGTTCGTGGCGTTTCCGATGTTCGACAGCGCGCACACGGGCGTGGTCCTGGGCGGCATCTTCATCGGCATGTTCGTACACGCGCTCATGTACGCGCCACAGCCGGCGATCATGGCGGAAATGTTCCCGACCCGGATGCGCTACTCGGGCGTATCGCTCGGCTACCAGGTCACCGCCATCTTCGCCGGTTCCTGGGCACCGCTTATCGGCACCACGCTTCTGCGCGAATACGGCGATTGGAAGCCCATCGCGGTATACGTGCTCGTGGCCGGTGCCATCAGCTTTGCCTCAGCGGTGATGCTCAGGGAGAGCAAAGGCGTATCCCTGCTGGCCATCGACCGGGAGGACGAAGCGCGGCTCAGGAACGCCTCGGCCTGAGACGGGCGAGCGGATGCGCCGCGCAACGGGAAAGCAGCCGAACCCGAGCGCCGCAAAAAGCATGATGGTGGGTGCGATGAGCCCGGCGGGCCGGATAGGCTCGACGGGCGACTTGCTGAACTGCAGCGCGAGGTAGCTCAACCAGAAGCAGGTTGCGAGCGACGGCGTCAGGACGAACCTGCGCATGAGCGCCAGGGTTCCCCCGATCCAGCACGCCACCATGATCGAGAGACCGATCCAGCCGGTCTCGACCAGGGTCTGTATGTAGCTGTTGTGGAAGGAATAGCCGGTCGCCTCCTGACGCACGTTGAAGTGACGCCAGAAGCCAATCGCGTCCGGGTTGCCCGGAGTCCAGAAGCCGAAGTATCCGGTTCCCAGCCATGGTCGTTCCGCGATGATGAAGTCCGCGCGATACCAAAGGTATCCTCGACCGGTGAGGCCAGCGTCCTTTCCGGAGAGTTCCTGGATCGAAGTGAGCAGGGTTTGGAAAGACACGGCCCCGAGCACCAGCAGTCCGAGCACCGCCAGGACCGCGACCAGCTTGAGCGTGGGGGATCGATGCCGGAGCACCAGCAGCGCCACGAGCAGCCCGCCCGCCAGCCCCAGCGCTGCCACCGCCCCGGCGGAATGAGCCCTGACCGTTGCGATCGCACAGGCGACCGCGACCCCGGCGCTGGAGAGCGCTGCCAGGATCGCGCGCCGCTCCAGGCCCATCGCCATCGTCGCCACGGCCAGCAGGAACGCGGTTCCGGCCGTGTCTGCGAAGAAGTTCTTCGCCTCTCCCCCCATCCCGTAGAGCGCGAGGGCTCCGGAGTGGCCATCCGGGTGAACGTTGTCGGCCAGCAGCGACGCCAGCGTGTAGGTCGCATAGGCGACGAAGAGCCCGGTCAGGACCGCTCGCGGTCGCGCGGCTTGCGAAAGTACCAGCCCGGCGAAGGCCGTGAGAATCATCTGCACGGCGGCTCGCAAGGTCACGGCCGGGTAGATCGTCCAGGCCACCGAAAGCAGTGCGAAGGCCGGGTATGCAAGCTGCGACCAGCCGCGCGCCAGAGCGTCGCGGGCCTGGCCGCGGCGGACCAGGACGTAGAGTCCCGTCAGCAGCAAGCAGCCGAGCGCGCCCGGCATGCCCAGGTTGGCGGGGAGGCGGCAAGCCACGATCGAGGCGGCGAAGGCACCGTCCTGTACGCTGCGGTTCGAGAGAGCCGCCGTCAGCTGACTCTGCGGCAGCGGGCGCGCGGCTGGACGGGGCTTCACCGTGCATGCTCCGCCGCGGGCGTGTTTCGGAGCCGAGCCTGCCACATGGGCGTCGCTGGTATCTGCCGCGTCAAGCGTTCGAGCGGCCGCTCCACGGCAAGGTGAACCAGGAGGCCCACAGCGATGGCACAGGCGATCGCGGCAACGATCAACGCGGGTGCGGTGGCGGGGGAGAGCAGCCCCGATCGGATCGAGGCGATCGCCCAGGCCTGCGTGACGAAGGGATGCGTCAGGTAGAGGGCATAGCTCGCATTTCCAAGGACCAACGCTGGCTGCCAGTGCATGCGCAGCCCTCCTTTTTCCGCCACGAGCGCGGCTAGCACGGCGAGGCAAGCGGGCGGCAGCGAGACTGGCCACCCTCCCGGCAGGGGCCATCGTGCCACGAGGACGAGGATCGATAGGGCGATGATGCCGACGATCGCCGCCCCTCGCGCCATTGCTGCCGAGGCAGGCAGGTGTGGATAGAGCCAGCCGATCGCCATGCCACCGGCGAACTCCAGGAGCAGCGGCTGGCTGAGGAAGCGCAGCTCGGCCGGTAGCGCCGTTCCCATGACGGCACCAAGCCCGACCACGCCTGCCAGCATCAGGACTCCTGCGAGGACACCGCGGTTGCGGTCCTTGAGAGTCAGCGTTGCCGCAAAGAGGGCATAGAACGCCATTTCGAGGTTCAGCGACCAGCCCACGAAGAGCATGGGACGCATCGTGCCGTCCATGCGCTGGTAGGGAACGAAGGCCAGCGACCGCAGAAAGTCGGGCCAGCTTGCCGCCGTCGTCCCTAGCAGGCCCGGCGATGCAAGTGCCAGCGCAAAGACGCCCAGCGTGAGCAGCCAGTAGAGGGGGGCGATGCGCAGCAGCCGGTTCAGCAGGAACCGGCCCGGGGAAAGCGGGTGACGGCGCGTGGCATGCACCATGATGAACCCGCTGATGACGAAGAACAGATCGACGCCGACTGCGAAAAGATCGAATATCTCGCTCTGCAGACCGAGAGGACGACCGAGTGCCTCAAGATGGACGACGACGACGAGCAATGCTGCCGTCGCACGCAAGACCTGTATGTTGAGCAGCATGCGCCGAACGCCTCGAAGCCGAGGTACTGGATTGTACCCCGGCTTCGATACATGCCCCGGATTGATGGGTCGACCGCACCACCGGAAAGACTGCTTCGTTTCGGATCAAGTCGCTCCGGAATCGCTCCTGAAGCGCTGGTCTCAGGCCATCAGGCCAAGAGTGCTGCCGTAGTCAGCAGCGCTCATAAACGTGATGTCGGACAGGCCGAAGTGCGGGTCACCGGTCAAAGTGATCGATTCAGCGCCGATGGTCACGACGGTCGCGCCGGCACCATGGGCGATGGCGAAGGCGCTCGCCTCCGCCTCCACCAGCACAAGCTTGTCGACGCCATGCTGGAAGTCGGTCACCGCGTCCTTGCCGTAGCCCGCGGCGAAGACGAACGTGTCGGAGCCGGCCCCGCCCGTCATCACGTCGTCCCCGCTTCCGCCATTGAGAACGTCGTTGCCAAGGCCGCCATCGAGCACGTCGATGCCGGCCCACCCGAACAGCGTGTTGGCGCCGCCGTTGCCGAAGATCTTGTTCGCGAGCGCGTTGCCGGCCCCGTCGATGCCCGCGGTTCCGGCGAGACGCAGGGTCTCGACGTTGGCGGGGAGCGTGTAAGCCACGGAAGACACCGCGGTGTCGTTGCCCTCGTTGGCCTGCTCGATCGCGCGGTCGCCGCTCTGCCCGACGACGTAGATGTCGTCACCCTTGCCGCCCACGAGCATGTCGTTGCCGAGGCCGCCATCGAGATAGTCGTTGCCGCACAGTCCGGTGAGGACGTTGACGCCATCATTGCCGATGATGCGGTTGTCCTCCAGGTTGCCGGTGCCGTTCAGGTTGCCGGTGCCCTCGAGCCGCATGTTCTCGACGTTGTCGGACAGCGTGTAGCTCACCGAGCTGGCCACGATGTCAGCGCCCTCGCCGGCGTGTTCGACGATGTCCGCCGAGGCTGTGCCGACGCGGTACATGTCGTCCCCGGCGCCGCCCGCCAAGGTGTCCGCCCCGCCCGCGCCGTCCAGGTAGTCGTTGCCGCCCAGGCCCTTGAGCAGGTTCGCGGCGCTGTTGCCGATCAGCCGGTTGTCGAGAGCGTTGCCCGTGCCTTCCAAGGCCTTGTCCGTGGACAGGCTGAGGTTCTCCACATGGTCCGGCAGGACATAGCTGTCGCTCGCCTGCACGCGATCGGTGCCGCCCGTCGCCGTCTCGACGATCTTGTCCAGCCGAGAGCCGACACGGAATGCGTCGTCTCCGGCGGTGCCCGCGTAGGTCTTGCCGGTCACGGTGCCGCCTCCCTGCTCTTCCGTGGGCTGCGACGGCGTCGGCTCGGCCGGTTCCGCGGGCGGCGTCACCCCGTCGCCCGGCGTGGGGATCTGCGTCGGTGGGCTATCATTCGCGTCATAGGTGATGTGCGTGCCGTTGATTGTCGACGACACGGTGTCAGCGGTCCGGTACGCGCGAACGTAGTCGACCTTCATCTCGCCGATGCCGGTGGTGGCGTCGGCGGGACCCGACCAACTCGCATCGCCCCCGACGGCGAGGTTGACGAGCATGTACATCTCCTTGTTCATCGCAGCCGGCGTCGCTTGATGTGCGACCTCCACGCCGTCGATGTAGAAGATGATGCGCTCACCGTTCCAGTCCACGCCGTACGTGTGGAACTGCGTGGTATCGAGCACGGCGCGATCCTGCGCTTCCATGGTCGTGCCGGGTTTGCTGTTGCCATGGGTCGTCATGTACAGGACGTTGGGATCCTTCCCCAGCATCTCGAACACGTCGAGCTCCGGCGGCCAGCTGTTGTCTGTCGGCAGCAGCCAGAAGGCGGGCCAGAAGCCATTTCCGGCTGGCAGCGCCGCACGGATCTCGAAAAAGCCGTACTGCTGCGCGAACGTGAACTTCGTGGTCAGCAACCCTGACGTCCAGGTATGATCGCCGATGTACGGCAGCACGTCGGGCGTGGCCGGTGCTGCCGTGATGGTGAGAATGCCGTCGTCGATCCCGAACGGATTCACCCCCAACGGCTTGGTGCCGGTGCCGGCCCACTCGGGATCCATGTAGACCTCGGCCTCGGTGCGCAACGTGCGGCTGGCGATCGTGCCAGGGCCGCCGTTGCCGTATTCGGTCCGCCAGGTCCCGCCCTTGTAGTACAGGCTGAGCGCATCGAAATCGTCGCCGAAGTTGAGGGCCAGCCCCGAACGGTCCATCTCGTAGGTGAAGTCGGAAGAGACGAGGCTGGTGGCCTTCACCCCGCGCAAGATCAGATCCTCGCCGTTGCCGAAGTGCAGAACGGTGTCGGCGCCGGCCTGCCGAGCGGCAGACTGAATCTGGCCGAAGTTGGTGACGCCGTAGCCGCCGAGTTGAATCGTGTCGGTGCCGCCGGCGAAATCCTGGATGACGTCGCTGCCGTTGCCGGCGCTGACGATGAAGCGGTCCGCACCCCCGCCGCCGACCAAGACATCGTTGCCGGCTCCACCATTCAGCTGCTGCGCGTAGTCGTTACCCAGGATCACGTTGTCGAGCGCGTTGCCGCCACCGTGCCACGCGCTCCCTTCGAGGACCAGGTTCTCCACGTTGGCCTCGAGGACATGGTAGACCGACGAGCGGATGGTATCGATGCCCTCGCCCTTCGCTTCGAACACTCGATCCTTTTCGGGCGAGATGACATACGTGTCATCACCCTGGCCACCGCGGTAGGTATCGCCACCCCCATAGCCGCGCATCGCATCCGCCTGCGCAGTACCTGTCAACGTGTCTGCCGCCGACGTACCCATAAACGCCTTAACCGCTCCAGAAGAACTGCTAAGTAATACTCCATATGCATTCTTGTACGAAAATGACATAAACCAACTATCCTGACAAGGAGGCTTCATTGCCCTCCTTTGCTGGCAGCCGATTAGGTCTTTCATTCACAATATTGGCATACTGAGTGCAGTTAATCGGTCTTAATCCCCTCCATCGCACAGACTTGGGAAGCCTCACGACGCGGGACCCAGCGTTCGATCCAGCGCGCATAGCTGGCCTTGCGCCTCTCCCCCGCAGCGGCGAGCGGGAACATAAGCGCGAGGGTGAGCCCGCTGGCCGCCAGACCCGCGGCCGTATGGGCGAGAGTTCCGGGCCAAAGAGCTGCCAACAGCACCATGACCGGAAGATGGGCGATGTAGATGGTGAAGCTCGCCCCTGCACAGTAACGGATGATCCGTTCCATCCCGCGCGGCCATATCGAGCGATCAACCGGCGCGGTGGCCCCGAAGACGACGATGGCAAGGGCCACCAGCATTCCCAGCACCAGGTAATACGCCAGGCTGGCAAGCAGGGCTGCCGAATCCGGCCACTCGAAAAGCGGCACAGCCACGAACGCCACCCACCTGCGCCAGGCCAGCGCAAGCAGAAGGATGCTGGCCAGCGAAGCGATACCAGCGAGCGGACGGAGCCTGGGCGCTCTTTCCAGACCCTTCCAAGCCACAACGCCCACGAGCCAGAGGGGAAAGGCCACGGCGATGCGCGGCCCGCACGCGAGCAGCCATGCCAGCGCAAGCGCCCATCTCCACCCCCCTCGCGCATAGAACAGCACGGCAAAACCAACGTAGTACGAGACCTCGAAGCCAAGCGACCAGAACGGCGCGCCGGTGCTGATGACGGACCGATCAAACCACAGCTCGTTGCTGAAGGTGATGTACCGCAGGAGCGTCCAAGCATCGGGCGGCGATCCGAAAGCGCCGGGATTCGCCGCGTTCGCGCCCCCCGGCCCGACGCCATATACCTCCGGGCGCACCGCCGCGCCGACGAAGTAGCACACCAGCATCACCAGCAATGCCAACGGCACGACCGAGTACATCCGCAGCGATCGCGCCAGGGCGAACGCTCGCCAGTCGTGTTCCTTGCGCGCCGTGACGAATGCGATGACGAACCCAGACAGGACGAAAAAAATCGCCACGCCTTCCTTTGCGGAATGCTCGACAGTGTCCGGCAGGTCGAGGCGATAAACCTCGCCCGCATGCCCGACAAGCACAAGCAAAGCCGCGAACAGCCGCAGCAGATCAATGAATAGGGAAACGTTTCTGGTCAGCGGCTGTCTCCTGTCGTGCGGCATGGATGCCGCATCGACAGGCTAGCCGCCATCTGATGCGCTACAATCGCAAGTACATCCGAAATCCAGCTAGCTGGAAGGACGTCTCAGCCGACCAGCAAGGCGGCAACGATCGCCCAGAGCGCGAGGCTCACCAGCGCCCCGGCCAACCATCCCGCCCACCTGATCGCGGGCGCACCGATCCGACCGGAGGGCGATGATCGCCCTGCCCCCTTGGCCGAGATGTCGTCGTTGTTCGGATGCACACGCTCCGTGTAACACCTTGCCCATAGAACAGGGTTAAGCAGCAACCGGGAGAACTGCTGAGGACTCTCCGGTCAGGCGGCTTTCACATCCAACCGCCCGCGTGACCGCCTGCGCCACCCTGCGTACTACCGACGGGGCCGTTCGAGGCAGCTCGCCCCGCCTTATAACAATCCGGTCAGTTCCGCGCCGTGCTGCCGCGCGAGACCATCGAGCCGGGACAGCATCTCGTCCTGGAGGGCGGTCCGCTTGCCTTGGGCGCTGAGAAAGGGCTCCTGCGCCGCCAGATCGACAAGCGCCGCAGCCGTTCTCTCGGCGTTGTATCCCAGCAAGCGGCGCGCCGGAGGCAGAGCCTCGAGGAGACGTTTCGCCTGGCTCTTCAGCCGCGATGTCTCGCGCTGGGTGGTGATCCGATGACGAAACTCGTCGAGCGACAGCTCAGGATCGAGCGCAAGCGATGCGCCGAACGGCTCGGGCCGCCTCCCGTAGCGAAATAGCACCAAGGGATCGGGCGGCGGGACGATGGCGATGTCGATTTTCAACGCCAGCGATCCGGCCCAATCCGCCCACTTGATCGTCGAGAAGTTTCCCGAGACGGCCATGCCGCGCCAGGGAATGCCGAACGCATCTGCCAAGATCGCCCCATGCAATGATTCCGTGAGTACAAGGCGCGAGCGCCGAATGGCCGAGATCACGACCTCGGGAGCTTCGCGGGGGTCCACGAGGTTGAACCCGGCCAGGCGCACGGCTTCCGCCCAGCCAGGAAAGGCGATCGTCTCGTAGTGCGGGATGACAGCCGCGGCGGTATCCGCCGGTGCCCGCGGAGACTCGGAGAATCGCCCTATCCTGGGGCAAAGCACCGCCCCGTCGGTCAGCACCCTATCGTCTGCCAGCCCCAGAATGCGCGCCGTGAGCGGCCCACGCACACAGTGGAATTGAACCTCCCGATCCTTCCACCGCCGCGCGGACGTGTAGCCCGCGCCGCTCGAGAACACGTGCAAACGCCGACAGTCGCCGGGATCAATGCCGATGATGGTTCCGATGCCGACGAACCCTTCCTCCGCAGCGGTAGGACGTGGGCTCTCTGCGAAGAGGCCGGGCATCAATGTCGACCACAAGGTCGCGTTGAGGTCATCGCCGAAGTTGGGAATCTTCGGCTCATATCGCAGAAGCCTCATGGCCGGCGCTCCGCCGCCGCGCCCGGCTTGCTGTCGCCCAAGCACGTTCGAGCATCACGGATCCACCACAGGTGCCCTCTCAGGCAGGGCGGTACCCCGCTCCGCGCAAGCGCTGCGACAGGACGATTCGAGCGTTGCTGGTGCCCCGGAGAAATCACGCAACAAGAGGGGGATTTTGTCCACTTTGAACCTGTGTGCCGATGCATGGGTGACATGTTCCTCACTGCTGATGCCGCTTAGGTCTGCAGACGTTTGGATTGACGCGATGCCGCAATAGTGACGAAAGAACATACCGCGAACACATTTAATCTCCACTTTCGATACGTCTGCAACACCGCCAGGGCGTGCCCGTCACATGGTTTCTCTTGAGCTGAGACACCGAGTAGAAATATAATGATGCGTCGAGGTAAAGTAACTTTCGACAATTTTGTAGACTTCTGCGGGGTAGCAAGAAAACTCACCTTACAGTGATTTTACCTATTCGCCGCAGCATCACTCAGGAGGCTAAGTACAATGCCTATCTTCTTAGGTACCGGCGGCTCCGATCACATCGGCGGCACGAACGACAAGGATGCGCTCGCCGGGGGCAAGGGCGTCGATTATCTTTACGGCGGCGGCGGAAACGATGCCTTCGTGATCCGCCTGTCCGATCTGGACGCTTCGCTGGTGACCGGCGCCTCGCTCGGCAACCAGGTTCAGGACGTCATCTACGATTTCTACGGCGCGGGCCTCTACCAGGAAGGCAACAATGACTTCCTCTATCTCGATGGCTTCGGCGTGGGTTCAAGCATCACCTTCGCAGGATATGGGAAAAGCAGCGCTTATCCCGATGGCGACATCCAGGCCCACTACTATTCCATTCACAGCACGACCACGGGCCTCGACTACATCGTGGCGGTCGGCTCGATGAACGGAAACCAACTCATCTTGGGCGACTACAACTTCTACAACTGAGTTCGACAGCAACTCTGCCGACCAAGGATGCTTGAAGTGCTGGAAAGGGAAGGCGTCGCAGCGCCTTCCCTTTTCGCCCCTCCACCTGCGTTCGCCACAACGCGGCACGTGCGTTCGCCTGAGTAGTGGGCGGCGCGTCCACGTTGCCTCTACCAATGATGGCAACCCTGATCCTGTTCGATTTGGACCAAACAAGGGTGAACTTCATCGCTATTGAACGGGTCTTCCTTTGAATAAATGAGCACCGTTGCGCCACAACTGCCCGCACACTCAGCGCCGTGATCGGCATCATGAACGAGCAGGGGATCATGCGGAAGTTTGTGGCTTATCGTCTCTTTCTCCCACTCCTGTGCACCGTCGCCGGGTGCGCCGGCAGCGATGCGCTGCCGCAACGCACGCTCAGCGATGCAGAGGTAAACTACAGACTGGGCGCCGGGGACAAGCTGCGGATCACGGTCTATGGGGAGGAGAAGCTTACCGGCGAGTATCTCGTCGATGGCGCCGGCACGATTGCGTTCCCGCTGGTCGGATCCATCCCGGCCACGGGCCTTCCCGCATCGGACTTGGCGGCACGGCTCGCCACCGCTCTCGGTAACGGATACATAGACAATCCCAGCATCTCCATCGATATCCTGAACTTTCGCCCCTATTACATCCTCGGCGAAATCAATAAGCCGGGCGAATACCCGTTCGCCGATGGCCTCACGGTGTTCAGCGCCGTGGCGAAGGCGGAAGGTTTCACCTACCGGGCCGACGAAAAGCGGATCTACATCCGCCACAAGGACGCTCCGGCCGAGATCCTGTATCGGCTGGACGGCACCACGCCTGTGCAGCCGGGTGACACTATCCGTGTTCTGGAACGGCGTTTCTAGCCGTGGCGCTATTTTCACCGCTCGAAGGCAGTCTTGGGAAAGCAACGTCGTGCCTGGCAGGGATGGGGATCGTCGGCTCGACGGTCATCTGCTCGCCCTCGGCAGCCCAGACGATCGACGCGCACTGGGGCGAGCCGGATGACGTACCCGGCCGAGGGGTCATTCCCGAGTACACAGCTCCGGGCTTCGAGCTTGCCGGCTTTGACGTGTTCCCGTCCGTAGTGATTGCGGGCCAAGCGGACAGCAATGTGTTCAGCCGGACCACCGTGCAAAAGTCCGACCTCATCCTCATCGGCGAACCGCAGATTCGGCTCAGGCGGAAGGACGCGTCGAGGGACTACCAGGTCGACGCCGGCCTTCGGCGAAGCGAATACCTGGCTCATTCGGAGCAGAGCGCGACGGAATACCGGCTGGCCGCTTCGCACACCTATCAGGTCAGCCGCAGCAGTTCGCTTGCAGGTTCGCTCGGATACCGCCGGGAAGCCATCCAGCGAGGCACTGTCGAGAATGACCTTGTCGGCGGCGAACCGCTCATGCGCCGCGTAACCCACGCATCGTTCATGGCGACGAAGCGCTTCAACCGGTTTCGGATGGAGGTTCGGGGCGCGTTTGTACGTCAACGGTTCGAAGACGTGGGGAGCGGCACCGAGCCCTCGAGCATCGCCACGGACCAGAGTTTCCGAAACGTGAGCCGATACGGCGCGCAAGGCGTGATTGACTACGATATCGGCGGACGCACATCGCTCTTTTCCGCTCTGCAGTACGACTGTCTCGACTATGCCCATTCGCCCGCGCTGTTGAACCGGGATGCGACAAACTGGAGCATCACGGGCGGCTTCCGTTCGAAACTTACGCCCCTATTGTACGCCCAGCTGGGGCTGGGATACCGCCGTTACGCATTCCAGCACGCCGCACTCGACGCGATAGACGGCATCGCCATTTCGGGCGACCTGCAGTACTATCCGTCGCGGTTACTTGCCGTACGCGCTCACCTCGACCAGACCAACACGACAAGCCCCTATGATTTCGTGGGTGCCGTCACGCTGACGACTGGGCGTTTGGAGCTGGAGTACGAGATGCGTCGCAGCATCTCGTGGCTCGCTGCCGCCAAGTTCACCGTCGAGGACTATGGAGACCGCGACTATTCGGGGCGGCGCCTCGAACTCGGCGGCGGGCCTCGCTTTCGCGTCAACCGTTGGCTCACTCTCGAGGCGAACGTGAATTACGCGCGGCGCTGGGTCCATGGGCCGGCGCCGTTCGAGCCGTTTTCGCGCGTGTATGGCGGCATTAGCGTGACGTTAGCGCGATGACAGCCGTATCTCTGGCGCCCGCTTTCACGGGCATCGCCGTCCCTCCGCGGGTGCGGGCACGGGCCGGATGGCGGCATGAACCGGGGTTCCAGCCCCCCTTGACGGGCCGGACAGGGCGGCGATGGGTCGCTGCCGCCGTGGTGATGGTCCTGTTCGCAACGGCGATCATCATGCTGCCCCTGTCGCCGCCTCGCAGCACGACGGGCCCGGCGTTCGCCACCGCTATCCAGGCCCTGCCGGGTCGGGTCCCGAGGCCGACAGCGCCCGGGCCCGCCATCAACGCTTTGGGAGAAAGGCCGGCGATCACCCCGCAGCAGATCAACGCCGCCATTCCGTTCGCGAACAAGGGGACAGAACGCCCCGCACCGTTCCATCTGTCCCCGTCCGATCCCGCCTTCGCCCGTGCCCTGGACTGCCTCGCCAGCGCCATGCTGTACGAAGCGGGGGAGAGCGCGAGCGGACAAGCCGCGGTCGCCCAGGTGGTCCTGAACAGGTTGCGCCATCCTGCCTTCCCGCACTCCGTCTGCG
Source organism: Novosphingobium soli (assembly GCF_042432915.1). Classification (NCBI taxonomy): domain Bacteria; kingdom Pseudomonadati; phylum Pseudomonadota; class Alphaproteobacteria; order Sphingomonadales; family Sphingomonadaceae; genus Novosphingobium; species Novosphingobium soli. The sequence continues at coordinate 193,117 of NZ_JBHLWK010000001.1, read as the reverse complement.
CCGTGGTCTACCAAGGCTCCGAGCGGACGACCGGATGCCAGTTCACTTTCACCTGCGACGGATCCCTTGCTCGCAAGCCAGCGGCCTCCGCCTGGAGCGCCGCGCGCACGCGAGCCTCCGCGTTCCTGACCGGCCGCATCGATCCATCCGTCGGCCTCGCCACGCACTACCACACCGACTGGGTCCATCCGTTCTGGAGCGCTGCGCTGGACAAGATCGCCCGTGTCGAGACGCACCTCTTCTTCCGGTGGCGCGGCGGCTGGGGGCGCAAGTTCGCCTTCACGCATGGCTATGCCGGCAGCGAGCCGGTCATCGCGAAGCTGTCCGCCCTCTCCGATGCCCACGATTCCAGGGGCGCAGGAGCGGGACTCCCGACCCTCACCCTGGCTCCGGCAGCCCCCGCGATCGCGCCGGATGCCATCGAAGCAAATCGCCGCCTTCTCGGTCCGGTCGACCACGCCATGCTGGTGGATGCGGGCGGCAATGGCGGCGCGCTGGCCCTGGAAAGCCTGGAGCGATGCGCCGAGCGGGTGTTCTGCAAGGTGATCGGCTGGGATCGTAGGTCACGGACCTACGGCTCTCCGGATGCTCCCGCCATCACGACCATCGCGTTTCTCTACGTGCGAGATCGCCGAACCGGAGTGGAAATCGTCCTTTGGGACTGCACCCGGTTCAATCGCCCCGCGGACGCGCAGTGCCTGTCAGACCGGAACAGACAGTGGGCGACGTTCCAAGGCAGTCTTTCCCGTGCGCTGTGATGCCGCCATCGCTGCACGCACGCTTTGCGCCGCCAGGCAGCCGGGACGGACGGCGCGCCTCGCCGCCGCTATCGCTGCGCACGCAGGCACGTGGCTGCGAACGCGCCTGCGCGGGGCAGCCGCAAGACTCCTGGGGCTGGCGATCGTGCTACTGAGCCCTTGGCCCGCCACACCCGCCCCTTGCGAGACCTTGGCGGATGCGATCAGACTGGCCTACCGCCACAATCCGGGAGTGGAAGCAAGCCGCGCGTCCGCCCGTGCCGCGGCAGAGCGGGTCCAGCAGGCCAAGGCCCAGTTCGGACCGACGCTGACCGGCAACCTCAGCTATATGTACGCCTGGCGGCGCGTCAGCCAGAGCGGCATTCCGGTCCTGCGGCAGGACGGCTTCACGCCCCAGGCTTCGCTCTCGCTCGACCAACCGCTGTTCACCTTCGGACGGCTCGCGGCGCAGAGGCGTGTTGCGGACGCCGGCTACGGCGCCTCCGTGGCCGACATGCGCAGTGCCGAGCAGGACTTGCTGGCCAACGTGATCATCACTTACGCGGCCGTGCTGCGCGACGAAAAGCTCGTCGGCATCGCGCGCGAAAATCTCGCGCAACTCACCGAGCAGCTCGACCAGGTGAGCGGGCGATACGAGGCACGCTACGCCACCGAGACGGATCTCCAGCAGACGCGCAACCGCATCTTCAGCGGGCAGGCGCAGCTTGAGCTCGCGGAAGGCAGTCTGCTGGCGAGCCGCAACACCTTCCGCAATCTCACCGGGCACTACCCTGGGCCGCTGGCGCCCTTGCCACAGCTCCCCCCCCTGCCCCGCACCATCGACGATGCGCAGGCGCTGGCCGAAAGCGCGAGCCCGATCATTTCAGCCGCCCGGTTCGACCTGGCCGCAGCGAAGGCGCGCATCGCGCAGGCTCGCGGCAACGCCCGGCCGTACCTGGGCCTGCAGGGCAGCGTGTCCCGTTCCGCCTTGAGCATCGAGCGTGACGACCCTTCCGAGGTCAGCGCGCAGCTGCAGGTCGGCCTGAATGTGCCGCTCTATTCCGCCGGCCTGCTGAAAGCCCGCATCCGCGAAGCCAGGCAACTTGCCGAAGGGGCCACGCAGCAGCTCGAACAGGCTTCACGCGATGTCCGGGAGAACGTGGCGAGCTATTGGGACCAACTCTCCGCCACCCGCAGCGCCTTGCCGGCGTACTGGCGCGCGGTCGCGGCAGCGACGCGGGCGCTGGACGCGGCACGGGAACAGCAGCTCGCCGGACAGGTCACGTCGCTGGACGTGCTCGACATCGCGCGCGATCTCCTCAATTCGCGCCAGGCCCAGGCCCAGGCCGAAGCGCAGCTCTATGTGCAACATGCTCTGCTGGTCGCCTCGATCGGCGTGCTCCGGCCGGACAGCTTCGCCGCCGACACGCCCGCCTACGATCCGGACACGTATCGCGCCACCGCCTGGGCCGGGCTGCCTACGGGACCGCTGGTCGAAGCGCTCGACACGGCGGCAGCGGACGCCGGGTTCGCCGCGCCCGCTGTCCAGCGCGAGCAGGACCAGGAGCCCGGCCACGACCTCTCGCCCGAGCCGGAAAGTCCCACGCCATGACCTCTCCAAGGCGGCGCAGCCTGCCTGCGCACACCATTCGCCCCCCGCGCCGGCCCGCGGCACCAGGAAGGCCCTAGATGGATCCGGCCAAAGACAATCTGGTGCCGGGTCTGCGCGGCATGTTGCAGGTACTCGCGCCGGTCCTGTGGCCGGTGGTGGCGTTCAGCGCCATCTTCAACGTGCTCCTTCTCGCCGGCTCGTTCTTCATGTTGCTCGTCTACGACGACGTCCTCGCCAGCCGCAGCGAAGCGACGCTGGCAGGCCTCCTGCTCATGGTCACCGTGGCCTACGCGTTCCAGGGCTCCATCGACGTCATCCGGGCGCGCGTGCTGCTGCATTCCGGGGCCAAGGCGGACCGCAGGCTGTGCGACAGGCTGTACGACGTGATCAGCCGCTACGAGCAGGAGATCGGTCCCCTGCCGGCCGGACTGGCGCCGGTGCGGGATCTCGACCTGGTGCGCAGCTACCTGACCGGGCCGGGCCCGCTGGCTCTTTTGGACCTGCCCTACGTCCTGCTGTTCCTTCTCATCCTCACCATCTTCCACTGGGCCCTCGGGCTGGCCACGGTGGCCGGCGTGGTGGTGATGGTCGCGCTGATGGTGCTGGGCGATCGGCGCACCCGGGCTCCGGCGCACCGTGCCGCCGCGGTGGCGGGCGCCCGCTTCGCCATGGCGGAGGACATCCGGCGCAACGGCGAAGCGATCCGCGTGCTCGGCATGAGCGGCCGCCGCCGGAGCAGCTGGGACAAGGTCAGCCTGGCGCTGATAGCGGCGCACGACGAACTCGCCGGCGTATCCGGACGAGTGCAGGTCATCAGCAAGGCGTTCCGCCTTTTCCTGCAGTCCTTCGTCCTGGCCGTGGGCGCGTTCCTCGTCATCGACGGCGATGCGACGGGCGGCGTGATCATCGCGGGTTCGATCCTCAGCGCCAGAGCGCTGATGCCCGTCGAACAGACGATCGGGCAGTGGAAGGCGATGACCGAGGCGAGCCAGGCCTGGAACCGGCTGCACGGGCTGACGGATCGCGTTCCGCCGCGCCTGGCCCCCATGCCGCTTCCCCCTCCGAGGCGCAGCCTGGAGGTCCAGGGCGTGGCATGCGGCCCGCCGGGGCGCCAGAAGGTGACCGTGGCCCATGCCTCCTTCCGGCTCGGCGCAGGCGAGGCGCTGGCGGTGATCGGGCACAGCGGGTCCGGCAAGTCGTCGCTCATGCGGGCGATCACGGGGGCCTGGCCATTGCTGCGCGGAGCGGTGCGGCTGGACGGCGCATCGCTCGAGCAATGGGATCCGGTCCAACTCGGAGCGCACCTCGGATACGTCCCGCAGACCATCGAGATGTTCGAAGGGACGATCGCGCAGAACATCGCGCGCTTCGATCCGGCCGCGAGTGCCGATTCGGTCATCGCGGCCGCGCGGAGTGCAGACGTGCACGACCTGATCGTCTCGCTGCCCGGGGGCTACGATTACCGCTTGGGCGGACCGGGCGGAGGCGGCCTCTCCGGCGGGCAGAAGCAACGCTTGGCGCTCGCCCGCGCGCTCTACGGCGATCCCTTCCTCATCGTTCTCGACGAACCCAATTCCAATCTGGATGCACCCGGGGAAGACGCCCTGGTCGCGGCCGTGCGACACGCGAAGGCGCGCGGCGCCATGGTCATCATCGTGGGCCACCGCCCGACGATATTCGCGCACGTGGACCACATCATGATCATGGCGGACGGGCAGATCGCGCAGATGGGAGAGCGGGGGGAGATGCTCAAGCGGATCAACTTCAGCCCTGCCCCCGCCGGCTCCGATCTTCGGGCGGGCTGAGCGCATGAGCAGCCCCATCGTCATGCCACCGGATGCGGCGCCGGACGCCGACGGCGAGAGCGTGTATGAACCGGAGAGCAGCCTGCGCAAGGATGTCCGGACGGGGCTCGTCCTGTCCGCCGCGCTGGTATTCGGGCTGGGTGGCTTGGCCGCATCGCTCCCCATGACAGGGGCGGTGATCGCTCCCGGCGAGGTCACCGTGGCCAACTACGTGAAGGAAATCGGCCATCCGAGCGGCGGCGTGGTCGCAGACATCATGGTCCGCGACGGCGACCACGTGAAGGAGGGACAGCCGCTGATCCGCCTCGACTCCAGGGTCACGGGCGCAACGGCGAGCTACACCGGCGAAAACGTGGACCAGCTTCTCGCACGCGCTGCGCGCCTCACCGCGGAGCGGGACAATGCCGCGGACATCGTCTTCCCGGCTGAACTCACCCGCCGATCCCATTCGCCCGAGGTCGCCGCACTCCTGGCGCAGGAGCGCAAGACGCACGCGCTGCGGCGCGCGGCGCGCCGAGCAATGGCCTCGCAGCTGAGCGAGCGTATCCGCCAGGCCCGTGCCGACGTCGCGAGTTCGCGCGCCCAGTCGCGCAGCTACGCCGAGCAGGCCCACCTCATACAGGAGGAACTGGATGCCACGCGAAGGCTCTACGAGAAGCGCTACACCACGCTCGATCGCCTGAATGCGCTGGAACGATCCGCTTCCGGGCTGACCGCCGAGGCGAGCAGCGCCCGCGAAAGCGCCGCGGCCGGCGCGGCGCGCATCCAGGAACTCCAAGTGGAGATCGGGGCCGTCACCACCGACGCGCGCAGCAGCGCCGCCGCCGAGTTGCTCGACGTGGTCGCCAGGATCAGCGAGACGCGGCGCGCGAAAGTGGCCGCGGACGACAGCTATGAACGATCGGTGATCCGCGCGCCCCATGCGGGCGTCGTCGACAAGCTCGCATTCCGCACCGTGGGCGGTGTGATCCCCCCCGGACAGACCATTCTCGAACTCGTGCCGGACACCGACCGGATGATCATCGAAGCCATGGCTTCGCCGACGGACATCGATCAGGTCCGCGTCGGCCAACGCGCGACGGTGCGCTTCAGCGCTTTCTCCGCCCGCACCACTCCCGAACTGCAGGGGACGGTGTCGCACGTGTCCGCGGACCGGGCCGAGGACGCCGTCACTCACAATTCGTTCTACCAGGTGATCGTCAGGCTCGATCGCGGCGAGCTGCCCAAGCTGGGCGGGCTGCGCCTGAGGCCTGGGATGCCCGCAGAAACGTTCATCCAGACGGGTGAACGGACCATGCTCAGCTACATCCTCAAGCCGCTTTCGGACCAGCTTGCCCGGGCCTTCAGGGAGCAATAGCCGTGAGCCGCGCCGATGTTCGGGACGACATCTCTGGCCCGCACCGCCTTGGGGACGGCGGCGCAGTACGAATAACCGCACTTCGTGCGTCCGATACGAACGCTTCTGCGCTTTGAAAGGCTGGAATGGGCTGCGCTGGGACGGGTCACCGCGCCGGACCGATCGACCGCGATCTCCAAGAATGATGCCTTCGAAGCTCTGTTCGTCTTTCGATCATCACTGTCGAAACGGAAAGCCATCGCGTTGTCGCAAGAATTGCCGCTGATTCAGATGAGAACTTGGTCCAATATAGATCCGTTACTTTGATGCGACGCAGCAGAGAAAGTTGACGCTTCGTTAACTTGCATTACGATGGGTTCACAAGGACGATTGACCTCAACCAGCGCAGACTCGGGTTCCTTTGAAGGGTGGATCATGGAAGCTCTTTCGACGCCGTATCGTGATGCCGTGCCCGCTTCGGTCGCGTTGCCCTTCGCTCTCGATCAGATCGGATTGGGGGACTCCAGCGCGCCGCGCGTCCGGGCGGTGGACCGGATCGACGAAGGTCGCCCATCGCTTGCGAACGGAGCGGCCCATCGCGCACAGCGGGAGCTTGGGGCCCGCGCGTTCGACATCGGCGTGGCTCTGCTGGCGATCCTGGTGTTCCTCCCTTTCCTGATCCTCACCGCGCTGGCGATCACGCTGTCCGGGCCAGGTCCGGTGCTCTTCATCCAGCCGCGAGTGGGGCGCAACGGGCAAACCTTTCCGTGCCTGAAGTTTCGCTCGATGGTGGTCGATTCGCAGGATGTGCTCGAAGACCTCCTCGCGCGCTCGACCGAAGCCCGGATGGAGTGGGAAAGGGACCAGAAACTCCGCTGCGACCCTCGCATAACCCAGGTCGGAGCGATCCTTCGCAAGACCAGCCTGGACGAACTGCCGCAGTTGTTCAACATCCTGGCCGGGCACATGAGCGTGGTCGGACCGCGGCCGATCATTGCGGCCGAGATCCCGCGCTACGGCCCCCGGTTCGAGGCCTACTGCTCCGTGCGCCCCGGCCTCACCGGTCTGTGGCAGGTCAGCGGACGCAACGAAGTCCGGTACGAAGCCCGCGTGCGCCTCGACGCCCTCTATGCCCGCCGCAAGTCCACCTGGTACGACATGGCCATCTGCCTGCGCACCATTCCCGCGGTGCTCGCCTCTCGAGGCGTGTATTGATGCAGCCGTTCTGCCGTGCCTTGCGTCGCAGGACGAGGCGCACCGCGCCTCCGCAAGAACGACCGGCCGCACCGGTTCCGAGCTCGTAAGAGTGGCGGAAGAGCGGCAGGAGAGCGGCGCTGCAGTGGCGGAAGAGCGGCAGGAAAGCGGCGGGTTGGATGAAGGGTCGGTTCAACGCTTTTGGAGGAAGACTGGGACGGTAACCGGCTCCGGCGGCTGGCTCCCTCCCTCCATGGACATTGGATGCGCAAAGCCAAGATCATCATCACCGGCGACGGGTTCGCGATCGTTACGGCCAAGGGGACGCACGCGGTCTCCCCTCGCCGAGGTGCGCGCCATCGTTGCCTATAAGATCGACGAAATGGCCCCGATCTCGTCTGCTGCGACATCGCGACGAGCCCGGGAGACCGCGCGCAGATACGAACCATCCACGAGGAAATTCCGGACTTTGACGCGGTCATGGCTCGCTTCGAGGCGCTGCCCGGCTTCGATCCGCATTGGCGCGACGTGGTCACCATCCCGGCCTTCGCCACCAACCGCGTCGCGATCTACAATCGCGCCAAAGACGCCACCTGACGCATTCCGGATGGACGCTCAGGCTCCGATCGTCACCATGCGGGCTTCGCGGTCGACCGTGAACAGGGTGTCCTCGCTTTCCGCCACCCGGCATTGCAGCCAGGATTCGCCGGGGCGTTCCCAGTCTTTGACGGTCATGTCCGTTCCGCCTCGCGTCAGCCAGCGCACCGTCTCCGGGAACCGGGCGTGCCGTTCCAGGCGGGCCGTGCGCAGGCGCGCCAGTTCGGCGACGTGGGCTTCCAGGCCGCGATCGCGGTGGGTCCAGTCGACCCAGCCGATGGCGTTGTCCTGGCAGTAGGCGTTGTTGTTGCCGGCCTGGCTGCGGCCGAATTCATCGCCCGCGGTGAGCAGGATGGTGCCGGTGGAGGCGAACAGGGTGCCAAGGAGCGCCTTGAGGCCGGCCCGACGTGCGGCGAGGACCGCCGGATCCTGACTGGGGCCCTCGACGCCGTTGTTCCAGCTGCAGTTGTCGGCGTGACCGTCGCGGTTGTTCTCGCCATTGGCCGCGTTGTGGCGCTCGGCGTAGGCGACCGTGTCCGCCAGCGTGAATCCGTCATGCGCGGCAAGGAAGTTCACCGAGCGGCAACTCTGCCCAGGCGCCGGAACTCCGAACAGGTCGGACGAGCCGGCCAACCGCGTCGCGATCTACAATCGCGCCGAAGACGCCACCTGACGCATTCCGGATGGACGCTCAGGCTCCGATCGTCACCATGCGGGCTTCGCGGTCGATCGTGAACAGGGTGTCCTCGCCTTCCGCCACCCGGCATTGCAGCCAGGATTCGCCAGGGCGCTCCCAATCTTCGACCGTCATGTCCGTTCCGCCTCGCGTCAGCCAGCGCACCGTCTCCGGGAACCGGGCGTGCCGTTCCAGGCGGGCCCTGCGCAGGCGCGCCAGTTCGGCCACGTGGGCTTCCAGGCCGCGATCGCGGTGGGTCCAGTCGACCCAGCCGATGGCGTTGTCCTGACAGTAGGCGTTGTTGTTGCCGGCCTGGCTGCGGCCGAATTCATCGCCCGCGGTGAGCAGGATGGTACCGGTGGAGGCGAACAGGGTGCCAAGGAGCGCCCTGAGGTCGGCCCGACGTGCGGCGAGGACCGCCGGATCCTGACTGGGGCCCTCGACGCCGTTGTTCCAGCTGCAGTTGTCGGCGTGACCGTCGCGGTTGCCCTCGCCATTGGCAGCGTTGTGGCGCTCGGCGTAGGCGACCGTGTCCGCCAGCGTGAAGCCGTCATGCGCGGCAAGGAAGTTCACCGAGCGGCAACTCTGCCCCGGTGCCGGAACTCCGAACAGGTCGGACGAGCCGGCCAGCCGCGTCGCCAGGGTGCCGATGCCCCCGTCCCCTCGCCAGAAGCGGCGGACATCGTCGCGGAAGCGGTCGTTCCACTCGAACCAGTGGCTGGGAAAGGCGCCCAGTCGATAGCCGCCCGGCCCCACGTCCCACGGCTCCGCGACCAGGATGCGGTCGGCCAGGCGGGGATCGGCGGCGATCTCGTCGAACAGCGGCGCGCTGGCGCTGAAGCCGGGTCCGCGGGCGAGGACGGGCGCGAGGTCGAAGCGAAACCCGTCGACGCCGCAGGCCGTGACGAAATGGCGCATGCTGTCGAGCGCGAGCCGGCGCACGGCCGGATTGGCAAAGTCCAGGGTGTTGCCGCAGCCCGTGTCGTTGATGAGGGTTCCGTCGGGCGCATGGGCATAGGCCGCGTCGTCCAGCCCGCGCAGCGACAGCACGCCGCCGTGCACGTCGCTTTCGCCGGAGTGATTGAGCACGATGTCGAGCAGCACGCCGATGCCCTCCGCATGGAGGGCCGCCACGGTCTCGCGCAGTTCGGCGACCCCGCCGGGACAGAGGCCGGGATCGAGCGCCATCATCGCCACGGGATTGTAGCCCCAGGCGTTGACCAGGCCGAGCGGCGGCAGGTGGCGCTCGTCGATCCAGGCGACCACCGGCATCAGTTCGACGGCCGTCACGCCCAGCTTGCGCAGGTGGGCCAGGATCGAGGGATGCCGCAGCGCCGCCACGGTCCCCCGCAAGGGCTCCGGGACTTCGGGGTGAAGCCGGGTGAAGCTGCGGACATTCACCTCGTAGACGAGACCGCCGGGCGCGAAGCGCGGCGCCTGCGGCGGCAGCGGCGGCGTGGGGCGCGGCACCAGCGCACGGGGCACCAGGTCGGCCGTGTCCTCTCCGAACTGCGCCAGGCGCGGATCCTGGACGAAGCGCCGGTCGATCTCCACCGCATAGGGATCGACCAGGAGCTTGGCAGGATCGAACCAGCGGCCGCGCTCGGGCGCCCATTCGCCCTGCGCGCGGTAGCCGTACCGCCTGCCGGAGAGATCGCCCTCCAGCGCGATCACCCAGTCCTCGCCCCGCCGTTCCATCGCATGGCGGGTCTCGCGCTCGCCCGCGAACAGGCAGAGCCAGACCGTCTCGGCATGGGGCGAGCGCACGGCGAAGACGGTCGATCCGCCCTCCACCCGCGCGCCGAGTGCGGTCATGCGGTGAGCGCGGCGTAGAGGTCGGCGTAGGCCTTGCCGCTGGCAGCCCAGGAGAAGTCGCACTTCATCGCGTTCTTCTGGATGCGTTGCCAGACCGCCGGCTGGCGGTAGAGCGCGATCGTGCGCGTGATCGCCGCGGCCAGCGAATCGTAGGTGACACCGTCGAACTGAACGCCGGTGGCGCAGCCGGCGGCCAGAGCGGCGGGGTTCGCGTCGATCACCGTATCGGCCAGTCCCCCGGTGCGGGCGACGACCGGGAGGCAGCCATAGGCCAGGCCGTAGAGCTGCGTCAGGCCGCAAGGTTCGAAGCGCGAGGGGATCAGGATGGCATCGCCGCCGGCCTGCATGCGGTGGGAGAGTGCCTCGTCGTAGCCGAGGCGGACGGCGATGCGGCCCGGGTGCCGGGCGGCGCCCGCGAGCAGCTCGCGCTCGATCCCGCCGTCGCCCGATCCCAGCAGCGCAAGGCGGCCTCCGAGGCCGGCGAGGTGGTCGAGCACCTCGCACAGGACGTCCATTCCCTTCTGCCAGGTAAGGCGGGTGATAACGACGAAGAGCGGGCCGTCTTCCTCCGCCAGTTCGAACTCGGCCTCCAGCGCGCGCTTGTTGGCGCGGCGCTTCTCGAGCGTACGGTGTCCATAGCGCGCGGTTAGCGTGGCATCAGCGACCGGGTTCCACACCTGCGTGTCGATCCCGTTGAGGATGCCGTGCACCGCATTCCCACGCGCGACGACGAGCCCCTCCAGCCCCATGCCGAAGGCGGGAGAGCGGATCTCCCGGGCATAGGTGGGGCTGACGGTGGTCACCGCGTCGGCATTCGCCAGGCCGCCCTTCAGCATGCCGACGCCGCCGTGGTATTCCACCCCGTCGATGGTCCAGGCGGCATCGGGCAGGCCGAGCCGGGGGAAGACCTCGGCACCGAACCATCCCTGGAAGGCGATGTTGTGGATGGTGATGACGGAGGGGACGCGGATGCCCCCGAGCGGAGCGTAGCGCAAGTACACGCAGGCGAGCGCCGCCTGCCAGTCATGCGCGTGGACCAGGTCGAAGCGCTGCGGCTTCCCACGCCGCGCCATCGCCCCGCCGGCGAGATCGGCGGCGGCACGCCCGAGGGCGGCGAAGCGCTGCCAGTTGTCCGCCCAGTCGCGCCCGGCGGAATCGGTGTAGGGCGCACCCTCGCGGGCGTAGAGCGCCGGGGCATCGAGCACGAGCAGCGGGTGCCTGCCCTCCAGCGTCCCCGCCAGCAGGCGGGCGGGCGTGCCCAGCAGCGAGTCCCAGGCATGGACGGCGCGGGCACGGCGCAGCGCGGCGAGCACGGCGGGATAGCCCGGCAGCAGCGTGGTGGTCTCCACGCCATGGGGCGCCAGCGCCGCCGGCAGCGCGCCGACCACGTCGGCGAGGCCCCCGGTCTTCACCAGGGGCACCGCTTCGGAGGCGACCGACAGGACCCGGAGCGTCATGCCGCGGTCAAGCCAGCCGGTCGATCATCGGCTTGGTGATGAGGCAGACGCCGCTTTCGGTGCGCCGGAAGCGCTTGGCGTCGAGTTCGGGATCCTCGCCGACGACGAGCCCCTCCGGGATGCGCACCCCGGAATCGACGATCACGCGCTTGAGCCGGACGTGGCGGCCGACGTTGCAGTAGGGCAGGATCACGCCCTCCTCCACGCAGGAGAAGCTGCCCATCTTGACGCCGGTCATCAGCAGCGAGCGCTTGGCCAGTGCGCCCGAGACGATGCAGTCGTTCGAGATCAGCGACGAGATCGCGTGGCCGCGGCGGCCTTCCTCGTCGTGGACGAACTTGGCCGGCGCGGCGACCACCGCGTCCGACCAGATCGGCCACTCGCGGTCGTACATGTCGAGCTTGGGCACGGTGTCGGTGAGATCGAGGTTGGCCTCGAAGTAGGCGTCGAGCGTGCCGGCATCGCGCCAGTACTCGCCGATCTCCTCGGCCGCGCGGATGCAGCTGTCGGTGAAGCGGTGGGCCTGCGCCTTGCCGTGCTTGACGATGTAGGGGATGATGTCCCCCCCGAAGTCCCGGTTGCTTTCCGGGTCGGCGGCGTCGCGGCGCAGCTGGTCGAACAGGAACTCGGTGTCGAACACGTAGATGCCCATGGAGGCGAGCGCCATGTCCTCCTGGCCGGGGATGCCCGGCGGGTCGGCGGGCTTCTCCACGAACGCGGTGATGCGGTCCGTCTCATCCACGTGCATGACGCCGAACGCGGTCGCCTCCATGCGCGGGACCACGAGGCAACCCACCGTCACGTCGGCGCCCGAGTTGACGTGCTGCTGCAGCATCCGCTCGTAGTCCATCTTGTAGACGTGGTCGCCCGCCAGGATCACCATGTACTTGGGATCGTGCGCCTCGATGATGTCGATGTTCTGGTACACCGCGTCGGCGGTGCCCTCGTACCACAGCAGCTCCGAGATGCGCTGGCTGGCGGGCAGGATGTCGAAGCTCTCGTTGCGTTCGGGGCGCATGAAGTTCCAGGCGCGCTGCATGTGCCGGATCAGGCTATGCGCCTTGTACTGCGTGGCCACGCCGATGCGGCGGATGCCCGAGTTGATCGCGTTCGACAGCGCGAAGTCGATGATCCGCGCCTTTCCACCGAAGTAGACCGCCGGCTTGGCGCGATTGTCCGTCAGCTCCCTCAGGCGACTGCCGCGCCCGCCGGCCAGGACGTAAGCCATGGCATCGCGCGCGAGCGGCGAGCCGGAAGCTGGTCTCATTCTTCTCTCTCCATCGGTCCGTTATCCGCCTCAGCCGGCGTATTCGAGCATGATCGTCGCGAGCGGCGGCAGGGTGACGACCGCATGGCCGTCGGCGGCTTTGACCTGGCCGAGGTTGCCCTTGCCGGAGCCGCCGTAGTGCACCGAATCGCTGTTGAGTATTTCGTTCCACTTGCCTTCCAGCGGCAGCGGCAGGCGATAGTCGCTGCGCAGCGCCGGGGTCATGTTGGCCACCACCGCCACCGGGGCGACGCCCGGCGCCTGGCGCAGCCACGCGAAGACCGAGTTCTCCTTGTCGTCGACCACCAGCCATTCGAACCCCGCGGGGTCGCAGTCGCCGGCATGAAGCGCCCGCTTGGCGCGGTACAGCCGGTTCAGGTCCTTGACGAGATTGCGCACGCCTTCGTGCGAGGGCGCCTCGCGCAGCTCCCAGTCCAGCGCGCGATCCTCGCTCCATTCGCGCCTCTGGGCGAACTCCTGACCCATGAACAGCAGCTTCTTGCCGGGATACCCCCACATGAACGCGTAGTACGCGCGCAAGTTCGCGAACTTCTGCCAGTCGTCGCCGCTCATCTTGGACAGCAGCGAGCCCTTGCCGTGGACGACCTCGTCGTGGCTGAGCGGGAGGACGTAGTTCTCGGAGAAGGCATAGACCAGGCCGAAGGTCAGGTCGTCATGGTGGTAGCGGCGATGCACCGCGTCGCGCGCCATGTAGCGCAGCGTGTCGTGCATGAAGCCCATGTTCCACTTGAACCCGAAGCCCAGCGCCGTCTCGCGCCCCTTGCCGTCGCCCTCGTACGCGGGCTGGGTGACGCCGGGCCACGCGGTCGATTCCTCGGCAATGGTCATGAAGCCGGGGTGCTGGGCGTAGAGCTGGCGATTGGTGGCGCGCAGGAACTCCACCGCCTCCCAGTTCTCGCGCCCGCCCTCCTGGTTGGGGATCCACTCGCCCGCCTGGCGCGAATAGTCGCGGTAGAGCATCGAGGCGACGGCATCCACGCGAAGCCCGTCGACGTGGTAGCGTTCCGCCCAGAACAGCGCGTTGTTGACAAGGAAGCTCTGCACTTCGCGGCGACCGAAATTATAGATCAGCGTGTTCCAGTCGGGCTGGAAGCCGAGCCGCGGGTCCTCGTGCTCGTAGAGCGCGGTGCCGTCGAAGCGGACGAGGCCGTGCTCGTCGCGCGGGAAGTGCGCGGGCACCCAGTCGAGCAGCACGCCGATGCCGGCGCGGTGGGCGCCATCGACGAAGCGCGCGAAGCCGGCCGGCTCGCCGAAGCGCGAGGACGGCGCGTAGAGGCCGGTGGTCTGGTAGCCCCACGAGGGATCGTAGGGATGCTCGCTGATCGGCAGGAACTCGATGTGCGTGAAGCCCATCTCCACCACGTAGGGGATCAGCTCGTCCGCCAGCGCGTCCCAGTCGAGGAACCAGTTCCAGCGGTCGCGGCGCCAGGAGCCGGGGTGGACCTCGTAGATCGAGACCGGCACCCTGCGGGGGTCCACCGAGGCCCAGTGGGCGCGGTGCGCCTCGTCGCCCCAGTCGAGCTTGGCAGGCACCGCCGTCATCGAGGCGTTGGCCGGCCGGATCTCGGCCATGAAGGCGAAGGGGTCGGCCTTGAGCGGCTGCACCGAGCCGTCGGCCCCGACGATGTGGTACTTGTAGGCGCGGTAGTCGCCGATGTCGGGGATGAAGATCTCCCACACGCCGATGTCCACGCGGTTGCGCATGACGTGGCGGGCCGGGTCCCAGTCGTTGAAGTCGCCGACCACGCTGACCAGCCGGGCGTTGGGCGCCCAGACCGCGAAGTGGACGCCGCGTGCGCCCTCGTGCTCGATGAGGTGGGCGCCCAGCTTGTCGAACAGCCGGAAATGGGTGCCCTGCGCGATCAGCAGGTCGTCGACCGGGCCGAGCACGGGCCCGAAGCTGTAGGGGTCTGTCACCAGCCAGTCGTGCCCGCCCGCGGCACAGCGGTAGCGGATCGGCTGCGGCTTGATGCGCAGCCGCCCCTCGAACAGGCCGCGATCGTCGATCCGGTCCAGCGTGCCCAGCCAGTGGCCGTCGAGGCTGAAGGCCTCCACCGTCTCGGCGCCGGAAAGGACCGCCCGCAGGTGCGTGCCGTCGGGTCCGGCATGGGTGCCCAGCAGGGAGAACGGATCCGCGTGGGCTCCCCGAAGCAGGCTATCGATGGCGCTTTCCGGGGGTTTCACAGGACTTTCCAGATTTCCTTGGCGTACTCGGCGATCGTACGATCCGACGAGAACCACCCGACATTGGCGATGTTCCTGATGGTTGATGCACGCCAGCCCGAATTGTCGGTCCAGCGCGCGTCGACGGCGCGCTGGGCTGCGGCGTAGCTGTCGAAGTCGGCCGCGCACATGAACCAGTCGTGGTCGTAGATGCCGCCGATGAGCTCCGCGTAGCGGTCGGGATCGTCCGGCGAGAACACGCCCGAGGCGATGGTGGAAAGCGCCTGGCTCAGCTCGCGCGAGCGCTCGATCGCCTCGCGCGGGTCGTAGCCCTGCGCCCGCTTGGCCGCGACCTCCTCAGCCGTGAGCCCGAAGATGACGATGTTCTCGTCGCCCACGTGGTCCCTGATCTCGACGTTGGCGCCGTCGAGCGTGCCGATGGTAAGCGCGCCGTTCAGCGCGAACTTCATGTTGCCGGTGCCCGAGGCTTCCATGCCGGCGGTCGAGATCTGCTCGGACAGGTCGGCCGCCGGGATGATCCGCTCGGCCAGGCTCACATTGTAGTTCGGGACGTAGACGACCTTGAGCAGCCCGCCCACCGAAGGATCGGAGTTCACGCGCCGGGCGATGTCGTTCGCCAGTTTGATGATGAGCTTGGCGTTGTGGTAGCTGGGCGCCGCCTTGCCGCCGAAGATCTTGACGCGCGGCACCCAGTCTCGCTCCGGATGGCTGCGGATCTGGTCGTAGAGCGCGACCGTCTCGATCAGGTTGAGCAGCTGGCGCTTGTATTCGTGGATGCGCTTGATCTGGACGTCGAACAGCGCGTCCGGATCGAGGCGGATGCCCATCGTCCGCCGGATGTGATCGGCCAGGGCGACCTTGTTCGCCCGCTTGACGGCCGCGACCCGCTCGCCCAGCGCGGCATCCCCGGCCAGCGGGTTGAGATCGCTCAGCCGCGCCGCGTCGTCCAGGAAGGCATCGCCGATGGCGTCCCGGATCACGCCCGTCAGGCCGGGATTGCACTGCTGCAGCCAGCGGCGTGGGGTGACGCCGTTGGTCTTGTTGTTGATGCGGGTGGGATAGAGCGCGTGGAGATCGGCGAAGACCGTCTCCTTCATCAGTTCGGTGTGCAGCGCGGCCACACCGTTGATCGAGTGCGCGCCCACGAAGGCGAGGTTCGCCATGCGCACGCGGCGCTCGCCGCTCTCGTCGATCAGCGAGATCGCGGCGATCTGCGCATCCGTGCAGCCGGCCTTCCTCGCCTCGCGCAGGACGCGGCTGTTGATCGCGTAGATGATCTGCATGTGGCGCGGCAGCAGGCGCTCGAACAGCGGCAGCGGCCAGGTCTCCAGCGCCTCGGGCAGCAGCGTGTGGTTGGTGTAGGAAATCGTCCGCTTGCAGACCTCCCACGCCTCTCCGAACTCCAGCCCGTGGACGTCCACCATCAGGCGCATCAGCTCGGCCACGGCGACCGAGGGATGGGTGTCGTTGAGCTGGATCGCGGCCTTGTCCGGCAGGGTCCGGATGTCGCCGGCATACTGGACGTGGCGGCGCACGATGTCCTGGATCGACGCGGCGGTGAAGAAGTACTCCTGCCGCAGCCGCAGCTCCTGCCCGGCGGGGCTGGAGTCGGCGGGATAGAGCACGCGCACGAGGCTTTCCGCGCGCATCTGCTCGGCCAGCGCGCCGAGGTGGTCGCCCGCGTTGAAGGCTTCGAGCTTGAGCGGGTCCAGCGGGCTCGCGGTCCACAGCCGCAGCGTGTTGACGCGCTTGCCGCGCCAGCCCACCACAGGGGTGTCGACGGCGGTCGCGTCGACCTGCTCTGCGGGATTCCACACCACGCCGTCGCCCTGCGCGACCACCTCGCCGCCGAACCCGATGCGGTAGGTGCTCTCGACCCGCCCGAACTCCCAGGGGTTGCCGTGCGCCAGCCAGGTCTCCGGCAGCTCGACCTGCCAGCCTTCGTCGATGCGCTGGCGGAACATGCCGTTAACGTAGCGGATGCCGTAGCCGTAGGCGGGGATGTCCAGCGTCGCCAGGCTCTCCATGAAGCACGCGGCCAGCCGCCCGAGGCCGCCGTTGCCGAGCGCCGCGTCGGGCTCCAGCTCTTCCAGTTCGGCCAGGTCGAGGCCGTGGGCGGCCAGCGCCTTCTCCATCTCGCGCGTCAGGCCCATGTTTGACAGGGCGTCGCGCAGCAGGCGGCCGATCAGGAACTCCATCGAGAGGTAATAGACCCGCTTGCCCCCGGCGTCGTAGGTGCGGCGGGTGGATTCGAACCAGGCGTCGATGATCTCGTCGCGCAGCGCGTAGACGGTGGCGCGGTACCAGTCGTGCTGCTTTGCGGCACGCTCGTCCTTGCCGACGCGATTGCGCAGGACTCGCATGATGTGCTGGTCGAGTTCCGACGAGGTGACGGGCTGGATGTCGGACACGGGTTCGCTGGCCACGAGAGCACTCCTTCGCAGGACGTCCCCGGGCGCCGCGCGCGGCGGGCCGAGACGTGCCGGTTGTCGCCAGGACGGGGCGACCTCCCCCCTCTCCCCTTTGCTTCACCGGCATGGCTAGCACAGGCCCACGGCGCGGCAAGTGCGATTGTGCACTGCCACATGAAATTCCCCGCCGCTGCAGTCGGTAAGGAGGGGCGGTCGGCCCCTCCCATGCCCGCGCCCTCGTTCAGTCGATCGGCAGCTTGGTGGGCGCCCCGCGGCCTTCCATGAAGTTCGCCAGGTTGCGGTGCAGGTTGATGACCTTCTGCTCCTGGTGCGGGTTGGGCAGCGGGCCGCGGAAGCCGCTGGACTTCATGCCCTTCTGCACGAACTGCATGTTGGAGAAGTCCTGCGCCAGCACGGAGCCCCAGTTCTCGCCGATCGGGTCGGCGTAGGTCCACGCGGTCTCGGGCTCCTCGCCCTCCGGGAAGCGCTCGAGGGCGTAGCTCTCGAACACGCACTTGTCCGGATCGTCCTTGTAGGGCCGCACGCGGTAGCACAGGGCGAAGGTCTCCCCGTGGAGGATGTTCTGGTTGGGGAACAGCCCCCAGGCCAGGCCGCTCTCCTTCTTGATCTCGGGCGGCACTTCGGGCCAGATCACGCCGCGCGCGGCGTCGTCGGCCTTGGCGGACTTGAGCCAGTGGGCGATGCACTCCTGCGGGGTCGCCGTCTCGGGCAGCTCGGTCTGGAGGCGGCTGGCGGCGTTCACCAGAGTCTCGGTCGAGGCGGAGTAGTTCACCGTCTCGTAGTTCTCGCGGATCAGCTCGTAAGTGGAGACGCGCGGGTCGTCGCCCTTGCCGGCGCGGGTGGTGCCCGCGCTCTCGCTCATCTGGAACTTGGAATCGCGCGTGTCATAGCTGGATACCGAGTGGAGCCCGTACTGCTTCGACAGCGCGTAGTAGTCGCCGTAGGCCAGCAGCTGCGTATGGGTGCCGGCGACATGGTAGGGTTCGAGGAAGGCCTCGATCGCGGTCTTCCAGTTGCAGTCGTAGATCGCCCACTGCCGCCACTTGTAGCGCATCTTCTCCAGCTCGAAATGCGACAGGATCTCACCGGCGCGGCCCATCCACTCCTTCAGCGGGACGGCATCGGGGTCCATGTTGACGTAGATGTAGCCGCCCCAGGTATCGACCTGCACGTCCGACAGGCAGGTCATCTCGGGGGTCAGCTTGTTCTGCCAGTCCTGCGGGTCGAGGATGTAGGTGTTCTGCCCGTCGAGGTCGAAGGTCCAGCCGTGGAAGCCGCAGATGAAGTTGCGGCGGTTGGACCCGCGCACATCGTGGACCTTACCGGGCAGCATGTCCGGCACCGAGACGAGCTGGCGGCCGCGGTGGGGACAGACGTTGTGGAAGGCCTTGAGCGATCCGTCGTCCTTGCGCAGGACGATGATCGATTCGTCGGCGACGTCGTAGGTCATCCAGTCGCCGGGGTTGGGCAGGTCGCTCTCGCGCTCCACCATCTGCCACACCTTGGGCCAGAGCAGTTTCTTCTCGGCCGCCAGGTAGTCCTTCGAGAGGAACGCCTCGGTCGGGTAGGTCGCGAGCACCTCCGCGTCCATGTCGGCGGCGGTAAGGCGGGAGGGCTCGAAGGCCCCAGGGTTCATGATGCCCTTGTTCACGTGACGTCTCCCATGGCGGCGTCCGTCAGCGTCCCTTCGCAGCGGAGACGTCCTGGCCGAAGCACCGCACTATTCAACACCACTGTCTATTAGGACAAGCCAGGGAGCGATGCCAGAGCGTCGTGTGCGGAACGCCCGGGCGATGCCTGGAACGCGAAGGGAGGGAGCGCCGCGTGGCGCCCCCTCCCCCTGCATTCTCCCGAGGGAGAGCCTGTCAGGTCAGAGCCCGACCACGCCACCGTCGTTCTTGGTGATGGCGATGAGGGCCGAGCGCGGGCGCACGCTGGCGGCCGGCGTGCTGCCGTCCTGCGTGTAGGGCCAGTGGCCGCCCGGAGCCGCAGCGGTGCCGCTGTCGCCCGGGTGCTGGATGCCCACGAACATGGTGCGGCCGTCCGGCGTGGTGTCGATGCCGGTGATCTCGCAATCCACCGGGCCGACCAGGAAGCGGCGCAGGTTGGCGGCGGTCGCCTTGGCGCCGACGATGGTCGCCTGCGTGTTGCCGCCGCCGTTGTCGATCGTCACCGCGCCGCCGTCGCCGACCGTGCCCGGCATGGCTGCGAGCAGCATGCAGTTGGTGCGGTCGGTCATCGCGCCGTCGTCGGTCTCGATCCACAGCAGCGGCTTGATCTGCCCGCCCGCGTTGGTCGCGCGCGAGAAGAACGCGCCGTCGGGGCTGGAGAAGTCGTTGGCGGTGGTCAGGCCCGAGACGTTCACGTTGGTCTTGGTGGCGTCGTAGTCGGTCGAGTCGACGCCGAACATGTAGAGGTCCCAGCGGAACGTCTTGGCGTCGGTGTTGTCGCCGGTCTCGCGCAGGCGGACGATGTGGCCGTTGGGGTTGCCGGACGAGGCGCCGCCGGTGACCCTCGGATCCGAGTACGAGCGCGGGTTGGCGGCGTTGGTGGTGGTCGCCGTGCGGCCGCTGTTGTTGGTGAGCGTGAGATAGATCTCGCCGGTCACCGGGTTACCCGTGGTCCACTCCGGGCGATCCATCGGCGTCGCGCCCACCGCGTCGCCGGCGAAGCGGGTGTTCACGCAGATGTCCGCCTGGTCGACGAAGGTGTAGCCGTCCGGGTAGCTGCTGCTGGCCGGGCGCGGCGGAACCTGCCCGAACACCAGCGGCAGCCAATCGCCGGTGCCGTCCGCGTTGAAGCGCGCGGCATAGAGGATGCCGTTGTCCATGTACTTGTCGCCCATCGCCAGGCGGTCGGTGGCGTTGGCGTCGGCCGCGTTCCAGGTGGCGGTGGAGACGAACTTGTAGAGGTACTCGCCGCCCGAGTCGTCGCCCATGTAGAAGGCGACCTTCTGGTTGGCGGCGATCCGCACGAAGGCGCCCTCATGGCCGAAGCGGCCGAGCGCGGTGCGCTTGCGCGGGGTCGACTTGGGATCGTAGGGGTCGATCTCGAGCACCCAGCCGAACTGGTTGACCTCGTAGCGGAAGTCGTCGGCCGACGTGGCGGTGGCGCTGCTGATCGTCGCATTCCAGCGCGTGATCGCGGTGTTGGTGGTCGGCGCGGTCGACCACGAGTAGCTGCCGGTACGGCTGGTGATGCCGTTGCGGCGCAGCGAAGCCAGCTCGCGGGGCGAGCGCAGCGCGTCGTCCGAGGCGTCGCGGCGGAAGTAGCCGGCGTAGTTCTCCTCGCAGGTGAGGTAGGTGTTCCAGCCGGTCACACCGTTGGCGCAGTTGTTGATGGTGCCGCGGCCCTTGGTGCCGTCCGGCGAGTACTTGGTGCGCAGCATCGCCGAGCCGGCGGCCGGGCCGCGGAACGCGGTCTCGGTGAACGGGGTGATGCGGCGGTTGAAGCTGCTGCCCTGGACGTAGCCCCACTTGCGGTCGCCGGCGTCCTTGTACTCGACGATGGAGACGCCGTGCGCTTCCATCTCCTTGGTGACCTGCGCCTCGTCGCGCACGATCGTGGAGACGTGGAGGTACTTCTGCGTGATGTTCTCGTGGTTCTGGACCATGAGGCCGCGCGTCGAGCTGCTGGCGTCGACGCCGCCGGCGGCGGAGAGGCCGAACCACGCCAGCGCGTCGTGATGGTCGCCGATGCGGTTGCCGAAGTCGGTGTCGGTGCCGTCGTTCTTGTAGGCCGGGGTGTTGGCCGTGATCGGGTCGCCCAGGCGGGTCATGACGGTGACCGTGTAGCCCTGCGGCACGACGACGACGTCGGCCAGGCTGTGCGCCACGGCGGTGAAGCCCAGGGCCGCCGGCGAGACGCGGACGGTGGTGCTGGCGCTGGAGGTCTCGCCGTAGGCCGAGGTGGCGGTATAGGTGAACACGAGGTCGGTCGCCGCGGACACGGCGGGAGCCAGGAAGGTCACGGTGCCGGTGGTGCCCGAAAGCTGCACGATCGGGCCGCTGGTCTGGGTCCAGTTCGGCGCGCTGCTGCCGCTGAGCGTGCCGCTGGCGGAGCCGGTCAGCGTGACCACGCGGCCCGCGCTGGTGGCGGCGTTCTCGCCCGCCGAGACGGTGACGCCGCCCAGGCTGCTCTCGCCGTCGTCATCGCCGCAGGCCGCGAGCAGGCCCGTGCCCATGAACGCCATCGTCGTGGCGCCGGCGCCGCGGAACATCGTCTGGCGGCGCGAATAGCGCGCGGCGGCCATGCTCTCGAGCGAGGGCCGGCCCAGGTCGTTGGTGTCGACGTCGCCGTCGGTGTAGTGTTCCGCTGGATTAATCTCGGTCATGGTGTCGCCCCTGTGTGTTGGTCGCGGAGGCGACTGCTAGGGGCGGTTCATGACAGCCAAGCGCAAGTTCGATGGCGCTTCGATGGCTGATTTGCGACGGATATTCGACGACGGCAGGGCACCGCTCGTCCGAACCGCCTGAACTGCGAGGGAAACGCGGTGCGCCTGCGGGTCGGCGGCGCCGGACCTCGCCCGATTTTCGGGCCGCCGCTCAGTTGCCCTGCGGGTAGACTTCGCCGAGCACCTTGCGGAAATGGCTCTCCACCTGGTGGTTGCAGATGCACGCCCGCGCCCTCAGGCGCTCGCGATCGAGCACCTCGATGCCGCCGCGGCGGGTGCGCACCATGCCGTCGCGCTTGAGGCGCTGCAGCACGCGGCTGGCATAGCTGCGGCCGATGCCCATCATCGAGGCGAGCTGCTCCTGCGTCATCGTCACGTCGTTGCGGCCGATCCGCTCGACTGCCGAGGACAGCCACTTGGCGGCGCGCTGCTCGATGGTGTGGACGGCGTTGCAGGCGATCGACTGGAACACCTGCGCCATGGTGCAGTCGGCATAGCGCGCGAAGAGGTGCGAGATCGCCGGCGAGGACGACTTCGCCTCCTCCAGGTCGCGCGTGGCGATCCGCAGGAACACGCCTTCGTGCAGCACGTTGGCACGCGCATAGGCCGGCAGCGCGCCATGGCTGACGATGCCGCCCAGCGCCCCTTCGCGGCCGACCAGGATGGTCTCGACCGCGGTGCCGTCCTCCATCTCCACGAAGTAGGAGCACATCGCCCCGTGGGTGGGAAAGTAGCAGTGCTCGACGTCGTCGCCGGGGTGGTAGATGGTGTCGCCGGCCTTGAGCCGGCATTCGCCCATGCGCGCCTCCAGCAGCGCGAGGTCGTCCTGGCGAAGGGCGGAAAGCAGATCGCTCCCGGCGATCGCGGCTGCCGAAACCGGGCTCGTTTGCGGGATGGTGCTCATCGTTGGTCCTCGGCAGCCGGGGCCCTGTGCCCGGCCTCCGACCACGAAAACCCGCCCGTCCCGCAACGGTTCCACCGCGTGTGGTCAAAAGTAAACAGACGCGGGACAGGCCGGCTGATACTATGTGACTGAGGAACATTCCCGGACCACCGGAGTTCCAAAGCCAGGCGCGCGCGGCTCGCTTGCAATCGCCCTTCGAGCAACCTAGCGGATACCTGATGCAAGCCGAAGCCGGATCGCCTTCAATGCCTGACATGCTGAGCACGCTGCGCCAGGCCACGGGTCCCTCGCACGAAAGACTGGACGGCTCGTTCGGGTCGCTGGACCTCCACCGGCGGGAGGGGCTCGCCCGCTTCCTGGCCGCGCACGCGATCGGCCTTGCCCCCTTGTTCCCGACGTTCCGCGCCTTCGTGGAAGAGGAGCTGCAGCTGGAATGTCCGGACTATCCGGCGATGCTGCGCGCGGACCTGGCGGCGCTCGGCATCGACGGGGACGGCCTTCCTGCGGTGGAGGGCGCCCGGCTCGAGTTCCCGGGCGCGCGCCTGGGGGTCGGCTATGTCGTGTGCGGCTCGCGCCTCGGCCTCGCCATGATCCGCCAGCGCGGCTACTGGGGCGAGGCGCAAGGCTTCCGCTCCGCCTACATGGCCGACGGCCGCGGCCACGAGGCGTGGAAGGCGCTCGTCCCCCTGCTCAAGGGCCGCGCCTATCCGCCGGAGGAAGCCGCCAACGCGCGCGAGGCTGCGCTCGGCGCCTTCGACATCTTCGCACGCGCCTTCGAGGCGAGCGGGCGCGCGGAGGTCCGCGTCGATGGCTGAGGGCATGCACCGCGTCGACCTTTCCACCTGCGACCTCGAGCCCATCCACATCATCGGCCGGATCCAGAGCTTCGGCTGGCTGCTCTCGTTCTCCAGCGACTGGATCATCAATCACGTCTCGCTGAACTGCGAGACGCTGTTCGGCCGCGACCCGCGCGACCTGATCGGGCATTCGGCGACCGAGTTCCTGGCGGCCGAAGCGCTGCACGACATCCGCACCCGCCTCCAGATCCTGGGCAGCGCCACCACCGTCGAGCGGATCTTCGCCATCGACCTGCTCGGCGACGGGCGCCTCTTCGACCTCGCGGTCCACCCGTCGGGACGATCGTTCGTGCTGGAGGTGGAGCCGCACGAAAACGGCAGGCGCCGCGACTTCGTCTCCTACGTGCGCCCGATGATCGAGCGCCTGCGCCAGTCGGCCAGCGTGGAGCAGCTCTGCGCCAGCGCCGCGCGCCACTTGCGCGGACTGACCGGCTTCGACCGCGTGATGATCTACCGCTTCGAGGGCGACGGCGCAGGCGAGGTCATCGCCGAGAGCATCAACGGCATGGTGGACAGCTTCAAGGGCCTCCACTTCCCCGCCTCGGACATCCCGGCGCAGGCGCGGCGGCTCTACACCCGCAACCTGCTGCGCATCATCAGCGACGTGGACGATCCCACGGTGCCGATCCACCCGACCGCCGGCCCGAACGGCGATCCGCTGGACCTGTCGATGTCGGGGCTGCGCGCGGTCTCGCCGATCCACATCGAGTACTTGCGCAACATGGGCGTCAAGGCGTCGATGTCGGTCTCGATCATGCGCCGCGGCAAGCTGTGGGGCCTGATGGCCTGCCACCACTACGCACCGCTGGTGCTGTCCTATTCGGTGCGCACCGCCTGCGAACTGTTCGGTGAATTCTTCGCCTACTTGCTGGAGCAGAAGGAAACCGACTTCACGCTGGAGAAGCGGGCGCAATCGCTGCGCCTGCACGACGAGATCATGGCCCGCGTGGCCGGCGGCGGCTCGCTGCTGGAGGCCTTCGACGACTTCACCGAATCGATCCGCCACGTCATCCCCTTCGACGGTGTCGCCGGATGGGTGGACGGGCGCTTCCTCGCGCACGGCGCGACGCCCGACCAGCGCGATTTCGAGAAGCTGGCCCGCTTCCTCAACACCGCGGGCGCCAGCACCGTCTGGTCCACCGACAACATCGGCGCCGTCTTCGCTCCCGCCCGGGAGTGGGTCGACCGCGCCGCCGGGCTGCTGGCCCTGCCCGTCAGCCGGTCGCCCCGGGACTACATCGTGCTGTTCCGCTCCGAGGCGCTGCGGGAGGTGAACTGGGCCGGGAACCCCGAGAAGGCGGTCGAACTCGGCCCGCTGGGTGCCCGCCTCACTCCCCGCAAGAGCTTCGAGCTGTGGAAGGAGGAGCGCAGCGGCTTTTCGCTGCCCTGGACCGACGAGGAGATCTCGGCGGCGGAATCGCTGCGGATCACGCTGCTCGAGGTGGTGCTGCGCCTGTCCGACGCCGCCCACGCCGAGCGCGAGCAGGCCAGCCGGCAGCAGGACATGCTCATCGCCGAGCTCAACCACCGCGTGCGCAACATCCTCAACCTGATCCGCGGCCTGGTGGCGCAGAGCAAGGAAGGTGCCGGCACCATCGAGGAATTCGCCGAGATCGTCGGCAGCCGCATCCATGCCCTCGCCCGTGCGCACGACCAGGTGACGCGCAAGGACTGGTCGCCCGCCTCGCTCTACGACCTGATCCGGACCGAGACCGCCGCCTATTCGAGCGACAGCGCCGACCGGGTGATCGTGGAGGGCCCCGACGCGCTGATCGCCCCCAGCGCGTTCACCACGCTGGCGCTGGTGGTCCACGAGTTGATGACCAATTCGTGCAAGTACGGCGCCCTGTCCAATTCGCAGGGGCAGGTCAGCGTCACGCTGGCCCGCGACGACGACGGTTCGCTGGAGATCGACTGGCGCGAGGAAGGCGGCCCGGCGGTGACCGAGCCCACCCGCCGCGGCTTCGGATCGACCATCATCGAGCGCACCATCCCCCACGAACTGGGCGGCTCGGCCTCGGTGATCTATCCCGAGGAGGGCCTGCACGCGCTGTTCCTCGTGCCCGTGGATCACATCTCCAGCTTCGAGACGCCCGGCGCGCCGGTGCGGGAAGTGCCGGTCGAGCCGCCGGAAGCCACGGAGATCGTGGACGGGCTTGCTTCCGGCGCAGCGCTGATCGTCGAGGACAACGTCATCATCGCGATGGAGGCGGAAGACATGCTGCGCGGCTTCGGGTTCACCGATTGCCGCGTGGCCGGCTCGGTCAACGCCGCCATCGGCGCGTTGCAGGGAAGCGACATCACGTTCGCCATGCTGGACGTCAACCTGGGCCGGGAGACCAGCACGCCGGTCGCCGCGATGCTGCAGGAGCGCGGCATCCCCTTCATCTTCGCCAGCGGCTATGGCGAGCGCCTGCTCGAGGTGGGGGCGTTCAAGGGCGTGCCGGTGGTCACCAAGCCTTATGGCGAACGCGACGTGCGCGCGGCGATCGGCCGCGTGCTGAAGGGCTCGCACTGAGCGGCGAAAGGCGGCGCCGTCAGGCGCTCAGGCGTCGCGCGCTCGTGGAAGCCCTCCAAGTTTCCAGCCAGGCGCCCACCTCCGCAAAGGGCATGGGCCGGCAGATGCCGTAGCCCTGCCCCCGGATGCAGCCCACCGCGACGAGCATCGCCTGGGTCTCGCCGTTCTCCACCCCTTCGGCGACGAGGTCGATGCCGAGGCTGTCGCACAGCACCACCAGCGAATGGACCAGCGCCTGGTCGAAGCGGCTCTCGGTGAAGCGCGAGATGAAGGTGCGGTCGATCTTGATCTCGCGCACCGCGAACTCGCGCAAGTACCCGAAGGAGGTGAAGCCGGCGCCGAAGTCGTCGATGGAGAGCGCGATGCCGTGGCCGCGCAGCTGCTCGATGACGCGCCGCGCCTGTGCCGGGCTGGCGATCAGCGCGGTCTCGGTCAGCTCCAGGGTGACGCGCGCGGCATCCACGCCGTGGCGCGCGATCCCCTCCACCACGTGGCCGACGAAGGCGTGACGCTCCAGCATCCGGGCCGAGACGTTGATGGAGATGCCGGCGCCCTCCAGCTCGGACTGGATCCGCGCGAACTGCTCCAGCACCACGTCCAGGCTGAGGTACGTGAACGGCTCCAGGAGGTGCGACTGCTCGACCGCCGCGACGAGCGCGCCCGGCGCGACCGGGCCGTTGCGCGGGTGCGTCCAGCGGACGAGCGCCTCGAAGCCCAGCACCTGCCCGCCGCGCATGTCCACTTTCGGCTGCCAGTACCATTCGAGCATGCGCCGGGCGAGCGCCTCCTCGACGTCGGGGAGCACGTCGCCGTGCGCGTGGGGACAGGCCGGCTGGCGCTCCTCGCCCCGGGCGAGCACGGTCCCGGCGGCGCTGCGTTTGGCCTCGTACATCGCGGCGTCGGCGGCCTGCACCAGGACCTCGGGGAGGAAGCCGAGCTGCGGGCACAAGGCGATCCCGAGCGAGGCGCCGACGTGCAGCAGGTGCCCTTCGTGGACGATCGTCTGCCCGACAAGATCGGTGACCTTGCCCGCGACGGTGAAGGCCGCCTCGTCGCCGTCGATGTTCTGGAGCAGGATCGCGAACTCGTCGCCACCGAGGCGCGCCACGGTGTCGACTTCGCGCAAGCTCTCGCGCAGGCGCCTGGCGATGGCCACCAGCACCGCGTCCCCCGCCGCGTGACCGACGCTGTCGTTGATCTCCTTGAACCGGTCGAGGTCGAGCACGGCGACGGCGAACGGGTCGCCGCTCCGGCGCGCGCGGGCGCAGGCCTGCGCCAGCCGGTCGGAGAACAGCGTGCGGTTGGGCAGGTCCGTCAGCGGATCGTGCAGGCTGCGATGGGTCAGCTCCTCCTCGGCCCGGCGCAAGTCCCGCCGGTACTGGCGCCAGGCCATCCCCTCCTCCACCGAAGCCGCGACCCGCTCCGCCGAGAGCGAGCGCTTGGTCAGGAACTCGATCATGCCGGATTTGATCGAAGCGGCCGCGATCTGCTCGTCGGCGTTGCCGGTGACGGCGATGATCGGGCAGTCGGGGTCCATCTCGCCGCGGATCGCCGGCACCAGGTCGCGCCCGTCGCCGTCTGCCAGGCCGAAGTCGAGGAAGACGATGTCGAAACGCGCGTCGGCCTGCCGGATCAGCCCGAGCGCCTCTTCGTGCGTGCGCGCCTGCTCGACGGTGATGTGACGGGGCGCCCGCCGCAGCATGCGCAGCAGGCGCTCGCGGTCGACGTCGTCATCATCGACGATCAGCGCGTGGATGTTGCGGGTGCCGTTGTGCAGGTGGTCCATGGCAGCAAGTCCTNGGGGGCGGGGGCGGGAGGGGGGCCGGATCGCCAGGTTCAGGGCAGCTCCTGTGTGCAGGCGTACTTGCCGATGAAGTCGGCCAGGCGCGCGAACTGGGGCCCGACCGCCGACTTCACCATGTAGCCCGCGACATGGCCGTCGTAGGCGCGGCAGCGGTCCTGCTCGCGGGCCGAGGTGGAGAGGACGAACACGACCGTGCGCCGCAGCCGCGGATCGGCGCGCAGCACGTCGAGGAACCGGAAGCCGTCCATGCCGGGCATGTTGAGGTCGAGCAGGACGATCACCGGCGTGTCGATGTGCTTGTCGGCGTGCTCGCCGCGCAGGATCTGCAGCGCCTCCGCCCCGTCGCCTGCAGTGACCGTGCGGCACGGGACGCTGCGCTTGCGGAAGCTGCGCATCACCCCCTCGGTGGCGACGTCGTCGTCGTCGACGAGCAGCACGGTGGTGCCGGCCGCGCCCGGCGCGCGCGGCTCGCGGGAGCGGGAGCGGGACCGGGCCAGCTCAGTCATCCTCGCCCTCCAGCAGCAGGATACGGGGCCAGTGGACCTCGAAGCGCGCGCCGCCGAGCGGCCCCTTGGCCTGGACCGTGACCATGCCGCCGTGCGCGTTGATCATGCGCCGGGTCAGCGCCAGTCCCACGCCGTCGCCATCGGTGCCCGGCGAGGCGCGGTGGAACAGCTTGAAGATGCGATCCTCCGAGCCGGTGGGGATGCCCTGCCCATCGTCCTCCACCGTGAAGACGCAGAAGCGCCCCTCGTCCCGGGCGGAGATCCGTATGCTCCCCCGCGGGCCGCCATGGTGCTTGACCGCGTTGGCGATCAGGTTGCGCAGCGAGGTGGCCAGCGGTGCGCGCGGCGCAGTCAGCGGAGCGCCGTGGACGTCGAGCTCCACCACGAACCCTTCGGGAATGGCGGTCATCGCCAGCGCCTCCTCCACCAGTTCGCGGGGGTCGAGCTGGTGGAGATCGGGGTCGCGCACCCCGGCGCGGGCATAGTGCAGCAGGTCGTCGATCATCTGCTCGCAGCGCTCGATGCGCTGGGTGATGCGATCGAAGTTGTGCGCCACCTCGGGCGGGATCGCCTGCGCGCCGAGCGCCTCGCCCAGATCCTCGCGGATCCAGCTGACGAGGTCGCCGATCCCGCGCAGTGGGGAGCGCAAGTCGTGGCTGGCCACGTAGGTGAACTCTTCCAGCTGCGCATTCGTCTGCTGGAGCGCCCGCTCCGCCCGGCGGCGGTGCGACACGTCGCTGACGATGGCCATGAACAGCGGCTGGCCGATGGTCTCCAGCCGGGTCAGGGCGATCTCGACCGGGAACTCGCGGCCGCTGCAGTGGAGCGCGGTGAGGTCGCGGTCGAGGCCGAGGATGCGCGCGTAGGGGCGGGCCACGAAGGCGGCGAGTTCCTGCGCGTGGGCCTCGTGGTAGCGCTCGGGCAGGAGCATGCTGAGCGGCTGCCCGATCATCGCCTCGATGCTCCAGCCGAACTGGCTGGCGAGGACCGCGTTGGCCTGGGCGATGCAGCCGTGCCCATCCACCACCACCGCCCCCAGCGGCATGCTTTCGAACATCTGGGTGAAGCGCCGCTCGGCCGTGGCTTCGCGAGTCAGGTTCCGCAGGTAGACCACGGCGCGGCTGCCGTCCTCGTCCGCCACCGGCGTGAGCGTGGCGGCGACCACCGGGCGCGAGCCGTCGGCGCCGTTCGCCACGAACTGGCGGGTCCAGGGTTCGCGCATGTCGACCGGCGAGGCGAAGAAGTGGTCGAACACCTTGCGCAGCGTCTCGGCGTCGTCCTCCCCGAAGCGGACGTAGAACAGGCTGAGGCGCAGCGCGTCCGGGTCGGGCTCGGCCAGCAGCGTGGCGCAGGCCTGGTTGGCCCAGGTGACGACGCCGTCCCGGTCCACGATCATCGCGGCGACCGGGGCATGGACCAGCGCGGAACGGATGTCGGGCACGAAGGGCATGCGGGCGTCACCTGTCCTGCCTGGCAGGGCGGCGAGAGGCCGTTAGGCGGCGCGCGGCCCGCGATATCCAGACGCCGCTGCCAGCGCAGGCGGACTCCTGTTGCCGATACCGGTACACCCGCCTGGTTAGCGATCGGCGAAGCCGGGGCTAGGGAGCCCCCCGTAGAGCGTCTGAGAAAGGCGCCCTGCGGTGGTTAACGCGGGACGAACTTTCCGGCCGCGCGATCCTTGCGGACCTGCAAGCCGTCGAACACCGTGCCGTTCATGGTGATCCACACGCCCTCCGGCGCGGCCTGGCAGCAGGCGAAGGCCATGCCCAGGTTGAACGCCGCGTCGCTCTCCGCGAAGCGCGCGGGGGCCAGCGCGCCGCAGAGCACCACGGTCTTGCCCTCCAGCCCGGCGAGCGCCTGGGCCGTGTCGGTCATCGTGTCGGTTCCGTGGGTGACGACCACGCGCGTCTCCGGTGCGTGGGCGATGGTGGCGGCGATCAGCGCCCGGTCGCCGTCGTCCAGCTCCAGGCTGTCCTTGCGCATCAGCTCGAGCACGCGGAACGGATGGGTGACGCGGGCGGTCCGCAGCAGCTCCTGGATGATGCTCTCAGCGATCTGGTACTCGCTGAGGGCATCGAAGTACTGCTTGTCGATGGTGCCGCCGGTGGTGACGACGAGGATCGGGGACTGGGTCATCGCCGCGCCTTAGAACGGGTCCGCCGGCGATCCAACCGTTTCCGCAGGCCAACCGTTTCCGCAGGCCAACCGTTTCCGCAGGCGCGTGCCGCACCCGCCCCGTGTCCGCCCTGCGATCTTTCGCGCAGCTTGCCCGTGTCCCCCGCCGCGGCGGCGTGGCACCATGGCCCGATGCGCACCTCCTTCGCCGAACCCGCCGCCACGCCCGGGCAAGAGCTCGCTTCGGGCTGGCCGACCGTCCTGGCCGCCGCCCTCGCCATCGGGGTGGGGATGATGGGGGTGGGCTTCTACTCGCTCGGCCTGTTCGTCACCCCGCTCCAGGCCGAGTTCGGGTGGAGCCGGGCCCAGGTCTCGGGCGCCGCGACGTTCCAGCAGCTCGGCATCTTCCTGTCGGCGCCGGTCGTCGGCTGGCTGGCCGACCGCTTCGGCAGTCGCCGCATCGCCATTGCGAGCTATCTCGCGACTCCCCTCGCCCTGCTCGCGCTCTCGCGCGTAGGGCCCTCCCTCTGGGCCTGGTACGCGCTGTGGCTGCTCGTCTCGCTGGCCGGCTGCGGAACCACGCCGGCGATCTGGGCGCGGGTCGTGTCGCTGCGCTTCGACAAGGGGCGCGGACTGGCGCTGGGGCTGATGCTGATGGGCACCGGGACGGCGGCCATGCTGGCGCCCGCGCTGCTGGGTCCGGTGATCGCGCAGCACGGCTGGCGGACCGGACTCCTCGCCATCGCCGCCACCATCGCGCTCGTCGGCATCCCGGTCAGCCTGCTGGCGGGCCGAGGCGTCGCCCCGGTGCGTGCGGCGCAGGCGCGCGGTCGGATCGAAGCGAGCGGGGTCATGGTGCGGATCGCGGTGATCGGCTTCCTGCTCGGCGTGATCGTGGCCGCGCTCATCATCCACCTGGTGCCGATGCTGGTCGACCGCGGCGTCCCTGCCGCACAGGCCGCGCAAGTCGCGGCTACCGTCGGCATCGCCGTCGTGGTGGCGCGGCTGGTGGTCGGCTGGCTGTTCGACCGCTTCCACGCTCCGCGCGTCGCCTGCCTGTTCCTGACCTCCCCGGTGATCGCCTGCCTCATCCTGTGGCTCGACGGACCCGCGGTGCCTGCCGCACTCCTGCTCGGCCTCGCCGCAGGGGCGGAAGTGGACATGCTCGCCTACTTCACCAGCCGCTACGCCGCGCTGGAGAACTACGGCGCCACCTATGGCGCGATCCTGGGGCTGTTCAGCCTCGGCGCCGCCATCGGACCGCCGCTGTTCGGCTGGGCGACCGATGCCACCGGCAGCGCCGCGCTGGCGCTCGCCTGCTCGGGCGCGGGGCTGCTCCTCGTGCTGGTGCTGATCGCCACGCTGGGCCCCTACCGGAGCGCTCCGGCGGTTTGAGGCCGCTCCTCAGCCCAGATACTCCAGCAGCCCGCGCTCCTCGCGAGAGAGCCAGCGGGTGCGGCGCGGCAGGCTGGGGGGCATCGGCCGCGCGTCCGCCTCACCCTTGGCGGCGGCGATCACCGCCGGGTGGACGTAGGACTTGCGCGCGATCGCGGGCGAATTGCCCAGCCGGCCCGAGACCTCGTCCAGCAGCGCCCGCAGCGAGATCCCGGTCTGCTCGAACAGCAGCGAGAAGGCCAGCGTGCTCGCGTGCCAGGTGCGGAAGTTCTTGGCGGTGAACCCCTCGCCCATGGTCTCCGCGAGGTAGGCGTTGACGTCGTGGCTATGCACCGGCACCGGATCCCCCTCCTCGTCGAGGTACTGGAACAGGTGCTGGCCGGGCAGGTCCTGCATCTTGCGCACGCAGCGCACCAGCAGCGGATCGTCGCAGGCGATCTCCTGCAGCTTGCCCGACTTGCCCTTGAAGCGCAGGCGCAGCGTGCCGCGCTCGATCTTGGCGTGGCGGCCGCGCAGGGTGGTGGCGCCGAAGCTCTTGTTCTCCTTGGCGTAGCACTCGTTGCCCACGCGGATGGCTCCGGTGTCGAGCAGCGCCACCACCGAGGCGATCGCCCGCTCCCGCCCCAGCTTGCGGCCGGCCAGGTCGGAGGCGACCCGCTCGCGCAGGGCGGGCAGCGCCTCGCCGAACCGCGGGCACTGCTCGAACTTCATCTCCTCGCGCGATTGCCGCCAGTCGGGGTGGTAGCGGTACTGCTTGCGCCCGCGCGCGTCGTAGCCCGTCGCCAGCAGGTGGACGCTCGGGTCGGGCGAGAACCAGCAGTCGCGATAGGCCGGCGGCATGGCGATGCGGTTGAGCCGGTCGATCTCGTCCCGGTCGGTGATGCGTTCGCCGGAGGGCGCGAAATAGGCCCACTTGCCGCGCACCTGCCTGCGGGTGATCCCGGGCACCGTTTCGTCGGCAAACTGCAGGATGGGCGAGTTCGAGCTCTTCATCAGCATCGGGCGCGGTTTCCAATCGGTCCTTGTCGCGGTCAACGCGCCACCGCCGGTGCAGTTGTCGCGCACCTTCGGAAACCCTGAGGGGTGGCGGACCGTTCCTGGGATCAAAGCGAAATCAGATCACAGGAGTTCACCATGGCAGACGCACGGATATTCGAGGACCTCAAGGCCGATCACAACCGCCATCGCGACATGCTGAAGGCGCTGGGCGAGACCCAGGCCGGCGACGGGGACCGCGCGACCCTCTTCGAGGAACTGCGCAAGGAACTGCAGGCGCACGCCGCCGCCGAGGAGGAATCGCTCTACGCCACCATGCTCGCCTGCCCCGAGCTGCGCGACGAGGCGCGGCACTCGGTGTCCGAGCACAAGGAGATCGACGACTTCCTCGGCGAGCTGATCGAGATCGACATGGCCTCGTCCGACTGGATCGAGAAGTTCAAGGAGATGCGCCATCGCTATCTCCACCATATCGACGAGGAAGAGGAGGAGATGTTCCCCGAGGCCGCGGAGACTCTCTCCGACGAGGCCGAGGAGCGGCTCGCCGACATCTTCGAGAAGCGCAAGCCCAAGGAACTCGCCAACGCGGAGAAGGAGCTCCCGGGCGACGCGCGCGAATAGCGGCGCCGCTGGGGCATCCTCCCGCGCATGACGGGAGGATGCCCGAGGGCCGCCCAGGGGGATGCAACGAGAACCCAGGGGGGCAGCAAGGGGGAACGCCCTCCGCCTCCGAGGCGTTGGAAGCGAGACACGAAAGCGAGGAGAGATCACCTTGGACAAGGATATTCGCGAAACGTTCTGGAAGGCGTTCCAGGCCAGCCCGTTCATCATGATGCGGCTGGAGGGCGCCTCCGGCCACGCGGAGCCGATGACCGCGCAGCTCGACAAGAGCGCCACCCACGCCATCTGGTTCTTCTGCAGGCGCGACAACCGCATCGGCTCGGGTGGCCGGGCGATGGGCCAGGTCATGACCAAGGGCCACGACGTCTTCGCCTGCATCTCCGGCAACCTCGTGGAGGAAACCGACCGCAGCGTCCGCGAGGAGCACTGGAACAACGCCGTGGAGGCCTGGTTCCCGGGCGGCAAGGACGACCCCTCGGTCGTGATGCTGCGCTTCGACATCGACGACGGCGAGGTCTGGACCTCGGAGCTGGGCCTGAAGGGCGCCTTCAAGCTGGTCACGGGCCAGCCGATCGATTCCCACGAAGCCGGAGAACACGCGACCGGCGCCGTCTGACGGCGCTGCGACTCAACCGATCGGGGCGTGGGAGCCGGGTGCTCCCGCGCCCTTCTCGTGTCCGCGACGCGCATTCGCAGGAGGGCCGACAGCCCGCAAAAGGGTAAGGCGCCGCCCGCGGGTTCCGCGGGCGGCGCCTCAGTGTTCGCAGGTCTCGCAAGGTGGTTCGATCCGCCCGGCGCTGCTGTTCGGGTCCGCTGTTATGGTGTTGCGGGCCCGGGCTCTTGCGGCCCCTCTCCTAATCGTTATCCGGACTGCGCCTGCCGCAGCGGCTCCAGCTCCGCCGGCCGGCCGCTGTCGGGACAGCCGGAGAGAGCGTAGGAGATGGCGGACAGGATGGCCTGGCGCGTAAAGGGCTTCTGGACCACGCCCACCGCGGTGGGCGCGGGCTTGTCGATCTGGCCCGGGTTGGCGGTGACGTAGATCACCCGCGACCCGTAGCGCCCGGCGATGTCGCGGGCGATGGCGGGGCCGGTCAGGCCGTCGCGCAAGTTGAGGTCGACCAGCGCCACGTCGGGGACTTCGCCCAGCCGTTCGAGCGAGGCGAGGTCCGGGACGGTACCGATGACGGCGTGCCCGCCATCGGCCAGGATGTCTTCCAGCTGCAGGGCCACCAGGAACTCATCCTCGACGATGAGTATCTTGCCCGCGCTCGTGAGGCTCACGCCCAAGACACGCCCGCTCGTTTCAGGCGGCGATGCTCTGGTCGTCGTCCACATTGGCGATCTTGACCAGCTCGGCGAAGAACGCGTCGATCGCTTCTCCACCCAGGACGAAGTTGTGGCGGAAGTCGGGCAGCTGGCCGGACTCGATGATCTTGGAGAGCATCGCGCGGGCGCGGCAGATGCGGCTCTTCACGGTGCCCAGGGCGATCCCGCAGATGTCGGCGATCTCTTCGTAGGAGAGGTTGCCGGCCGCGACGAGCACGAGCGCCTCGCGGTAGGTCTCGGGAATGGCGGTCAGCGCGCGCAGCACGTCGGCCAGCTCGATGGCGCTTTCCTGGCTGGCTTCGGCGCGCAGGATGCGCTCGGCCGCGATCTCGTCGTACTCGCCATGGAAGCGGGCGCGGCGCGCCTCGGAATAGAAGTGGTTGCGCAGGATCGTGAAGGTCCAGGCCTTGAAGTTGGTGCCGGCGGCGTAGCGCTCACGCGCCGCCCAGGCGCGCAGCATGGCCTCCTGAGCCAGGTCGTCCGCGCGGTCGCGGCAGCCCGACAGGCCGCGGGCGAAGGCGCGCAGATGGGGAGCGACTTCGGAAAGCGCCCTCCGGAAATCGCGGTCGCTGAGCGCCGTGGCAGTCTTGGTTTCGGGCTGTTCCCCAGCTTCGGCGCGTTCCGCGACCATGGCCGACATTGCTTACCCTCCATATAGAACCAGTCGGGTTGCAAACGGCGACCGCCGGCAATTGGTTCCCGGCCAGCCACTTTTGTCTGTGGAGATCCCCTGAAGCGGCGGTTGAGGCGGCAGCGCGCCACACCTCTGCCCACACTGCTTCGACGCTTCGGAACCGCGATGCGCTCCGAACATTCAGCCCCGATCCATTGAGGCCCCCGCCTACCTTTCGGTCGACGGGGGCCTCCGGGATCGGATCACCACTGGTTTGCGGGGGGGGTGGGGGAGCCAGTGGTGATACTGTGGGAACGTAGCGCCCCTCCGTTGGTTCCCCGCAAGGCGTTTCGCCGCAAAAAATTTTCGGGTTGCCCTGGGCGCTGCATGGAGTCAGACAATTGTCACTGGCCTGCAGGCGCAACGGCGCCCATTCGACGTGCAATCGGGAATGTACTTCCCCAATAGGCCTGAGGAACTTGAATGTCCGTCTCTGACCAGATCGCGATCCAGCTGCCCTACCTGCGCCGCTATGCGCGCGCCCTCACGGGTTCGCAGCATTCGGGAGACACTTATGTCCGCGCGACGCTCGAAGCGGCGCTGGCGGACCGCTCGCTGCGCGATGCCATCGCCCGCAGCCGCGCCGCGCTCTACGAGGCGTTCACCCGCATCTGGACGACCAGCCATG
Organism: Novosphingobium soli; assembly: GCF_042432915.1. Classification (NCBI taxonomy): domain Bacteria; kingdom Pseudomonadati; phylum Pseudomonadota; class Alphaproteobacteria; order Sphingomonadales; family Sphingomonadaceae; genus Novosphingobium; species Novosphingobium soli. The sequence goes on along the minus strand of NZ_JBHLWK010000001.1, from coordinate 157,248 downwards.
TCGAGGAGCCGGACCTGGGCGGCGCCGGCGGCGGCCTGCACGAGCAGGCGGCGCAGGAGCGCCTCGCCACCATCGCACCCACCCACCGCCAGGCGCTGCTGCTGACCACGGTCGAGGAATTCTCGCGCGAGGAGACCGCGCAGATCCTCGGCCTCAGCGTGGAGGAGGTGGACGGCCTCGTCGCGCAGGCGATCGCCGAGATCGAGGGCGAAAGCGCGACTCGCGTCCTCATCATCGAGGACGAGCCGCTGATCTCGATGCAGCTCGAAGGCCTGGTGACCGACCTTGGGCACACCGTGGTCGGCACCGCCGCCACCCACGCCCAGGCGCTCGAGATCTTCGAGAGCAACCCCGCGGGCCTGGTGCTGGCCGACATCCAGCTGGCCGACGGCAGCTCCGGCATCGATGCAGTGGAAGACCTGCTGAAGTTCGGCAACGTGCCGGTGATCTTCATCACCGCCTACCCCGAACGCCTCCTGACCGGCGAGCGACCCGAGCCGACCTACCTCGTGACCAAGCCCTTCCAGGAAGCCACGGTCCGCGCCGCGATCAGCCAGGCGCTGTTCTTCGGCTCGAGCCGCCCCCTGGGCTGACCCGCGGCGTTGCGGGCGTGCGGGCCGGCAGGTTCGCATGCCCCCTCCACCACCCGCTTCGCTAGCGGTCTCCCTCCCCATTCCTGCGGAACGGGGAGGATCGGCAGACGCCGCCCTCCGATCCTCCTGTCGCGAAGCGATGCGGAGGTGGCACCGACGCCGTCGGTGACGGAGGGGTCTGGATGATGCCGTGTGCCGCCGACCCCGCTCAGCCTGAGCCTGAGCCTGTCGAAGGCCCCTCCAGGCTCAGCGCTTCTCGGTCCGCAGCACGAATTCGCGCGAGGCGCGGACCGGGACCTTGAGGCGGCATTCGACGCCGCCCGGGTTGAACCTCAGGTCGACTTCCGACTTGAGCTCATGCGCGACGATCTTCTCGATGAGGTCGCGGCCGAAGCCACGCTTGTCGGGCTGGACGACCGGGGGGCCGCCCTCCTCCCGCCAGTGGATCTCCGCCAGCTCCGGGGACAGCAGCACCCAGTGGACGTGGATGCGTCCCTCGATGGTGCTGAGCGCGCCGTACTTGGCCGCGTTCGTCGCCAGCTCGTGGATCGCCAGGCCCAGCGACATGGCATCGTTGGGAGCCAGCTTGATCGTCGGCCCGGACATGGTGACGTGGCTTTCCTGCCCCTCCATGTAGGGCGCCAGCTCCGAGCGGACGATGTCGCCCAGCGCGGCATTGCCCCAGTCCGATTGCGAGAGCAGGTCGTGCGTGGCCGAGAGTGCGCGGATCCGGGCGGTGAGGCTCTCCGTGAAGTCGTCGATGCTGGTGGACCGACGCCGGGTCAGCGCCGCGATCGACAGCACGTTGGCGAGCGTGTTCTTGACGCGGTGGTTCAGCTCGCGCGTCAGCGAGTTGCGGATCGAGGCCTGGCTGGTGAACCATTCCAGCGCCCGCCGGTCCTCCGCCGCGCGCTTGGTGATGAGGCGGCCGATCGCCATCACCATCAGCGAGGCGAGCGCGCCGAAGAACAGCGTGATGCGCGAGAGCGTGGTGAGCACGCCGGCCTTGCGGTCGCTGACCTGGACCACCCAGACCTGCCCGCCCACGTCGATGCGACGCTCGAGCACCGGGCCCGACATGCCCTCCGCGCGCTGCTCCGCCAGCAGCATGTCGGGCGCGACATGGTTGTCGTAGATCGCCACGTCGATGCTGTCGTTGCGGTAGAGTTCGCTGGCCGAGGACAGGAAAGTCTGCGCGCGGAACGGGCTGAACACCAGGCCCTTGACCGAGCGCCGCCCCCCGGCCTCCACGAACACGGGCATGTAGATCAGGAAACCTACGGCGGCCGGGTTGTCGCGGTCCTGGACGAGGTGGACGAGCCCGGTCGCCGAAGGACCGCGCCGCGCGATCGCCCGGTCGATAGCCTGCCGGCGGGTCGGGTCCGAATACATGTCGTAGCCGATCGCCCGCTGGTTGGGCAGCGATAGCGGCTGGAGATAGACGATGGGGGCCGCGTATTCCTGCCAGAGCTCCGGCCGCGGCGTGACGCTGAAGTCGAGGCGCCCGGATTGCTGCACCGCCACTTCGAAGTCGGCCAGCCGGCTGACCGGCATGAGCGGCGCCCAGCCCATCCCCATCGAGCCGTAGAGCGTGCCGTCGCCCTGCAGGTCCTTGGCGAATTCGCCGAACTGCTCGGGCGTGACGTCCTGCTGCGTGGCGAACAGCGCGCTTCCCGCGCGCAGCAGGGCGATGTTCTCGGTCACGCGGCGCTGCAGGGCGGACGAGATCTCGGTGAGGTTGCGGTCCAGCTCGACCAGGCGCGTCTGCTGGTCGGCCCGCTCGATCGCCATGACCGAGACCGCGGTGGTGATGCTGGCGATGACGAACAGCAGGAAAGGCCAGCCCCGTGGGTACTTGTGGAACCACGCCTGCTTCTGCACCCTGTCGAGCAGAGCCTGGTCAATCACCCCGCAATGTCCTGTACTCCAGCCCGCTTGTGTGTGGTCAAAACTGACCACAAAGCGAGCTGCTATGGCAACACTTTCTGCTGAGGGAACCATGGACAAGATCATTTGTTCCATGAGCAAACGACGTCCGCTCGGCTTGCTGACAGGACGGAACCCGTGAAGCGCCCTTCCCCGCTCCAGCGCCGGAAGACGGCAGCGCGCCGGGGTTGACCGGCCTTCCGGTCTCGCAGCAAGCGTGCACGGTGAAAGGGAGTTCGTGTTGAGTCAGCCCAGTGGACGTGGTGAAACCGGTCGGATGCCCGGCCTGCCGCCGGAAGTCCGGAAGGACGGAGAACCCGGTTGGGCGGGGGGGTTGAGGAAGCTCTACAACTCCGTAGTGGAAGAACCCCTGCCGGACAGCTTCAAGGATCTCCTGAAGAAGCTGGACGACAACGACGATGCCTGAGCGGATCAAGCCGTCCGCCAGCGACGAGGGATTCCGTCAGGAACTGCTGGCCGTGCTGCCCCACCTGCGTGCCTTCGCGCGCGGCCTGTCCGGGCGCTCCGACTTCGCCGACGATCTCGTCCAGGAAGCCGCGATCAAGGCCTGGACCGCGCGCGAGCGATACCAGGCGGGCACCAACATGCGCGCCTGGACCTTCGCGATCCTGCGCAACCACTACCTCTCCGAGCTGCGCCGCTCCAAGCGCCAGACCGACCTCGACGAAGGCGCGGCCGAGCGCATGCTGGTGATGGAAGCGGACCAGGAGGGCCCGCTCCACCTCGACGACATGGAGGCGGCGCTGCAGAAGCTCGCGCCCGAGCGGCGCGAGGCCGTGCTGCTGGTGGGCGCCTCCGGCTTCAGCTACGAGGAGGCGGCCGAGATCGCCGGGTGCCCGATCGGGACGATGAAGAGCCGCGTGGCGCGCGCCCGCGCCGATCTCGCGCGGATGCTGGACGGCGACCAGGACATCCCGGTCCCGGTCAAGGCGCGGAAGGCCGGCTGACCGCGCGCCGGTCCTTCTCCTTCTTTTCCTCCTCCAGCCCCGGCAGCAGCAGGAGACACCCGAGCGCGACCAGGTGGAAGGCCAGCGCCATGGCCGCCACCGGCACCGTGCCCCGTTCGATCCAGGGCGCGACCGCGGTGGTGCCCAGCGCCGCGGCTGCGAGCACGAAGAGGATCACCAGGGCGCTGCCGCGCGCATCGTCCCCGCGGCTGGCGAGCACCGCCCGGAAGAACCCCGGCGGCCCCCGCAGGCCCAGGCCCGAGTTGACCGGCACGAACAGCGCCGTGATGACCACGGTCGCGGTTCCTCCGGCGAGCGCGTAGAGCAGCTGCGCCAGCGCGCCCGCCGCGGCCATCCAGGTCCCCGCCGCGATCACCCGCTCCGCCCCGAAGCGCGCCACGAGCGTCGAGGAGACATTCGCCGCGACGATGAAGGTGGCGATGCCGCACACCTGCATGACGACGAAGGCGGTCAGCCCGGCGCCGTGGACGCGCACGAAGACGGTCGGCATGCCGAACACGAAGACCAGCAATCCGGCCAGCACCAGCGCCTGGCTGATCGCGTAGCGCAGGAACACCGGATCGCGCAGCAGCGCGACGAAGCTGCCCCGGCCGCGGCGGCTGACCTGCGGCGGCCCGCCGGTCCAGCCCAGCAGCGCGGCGACGACCAGCGCCACCCCCGCCATGACCTCGAAGTTCAGCGTCCAGCCTCCGGCCGCCAGCAAGGCGGCGCCCGCGATCGGGGCCAGCGCGGGGGCGAGCGATTCGATGCTGGCGAGGACGCCGATCGCCCGCACCGCCTGCGCATCGTCGAACATCGCCTTGATGATGCCGGGCGCGAACACGGCGGGCGCGGCCGCCGCCAAGCCCTGCACGGCGCGCAGCGCGATGAGCGCCTCGATGCTGGTCGCCAGCGCGCAGGCGAGCGAGGCGAGCGCCGCGGCGAGCAGGGAGCCGACGAACAGCCGCCGGGTCGCCACCCGGTCGCCCAGCGCGCCGAAGCCGAGCAGGCCCAGGCACGATCCGCCCACGTAGGCCGCCAGCACGAGCTGGGCGCGAGAGGGATCGCCGCCCAGCGCCTCCGGCAGGCCCGGCACGGCAGGCAGGACCAGGTCCGTGCCCATCAGCCCGACGATCGTTCCGCCGACCACCAACCCCAGCGTGAGCCACGCGCGATCCACGATATGTCCCCCTGCCGCCGGATATGGCGGAGCGCGCGGCTTGTCGCAGCGTCGCCGCGGCGCGGTCAAGCCGCTACGGGGCAGACGGCGTGCGTTCCCGGCAAAGAAAACCCCCGCCTTCCTTGCCGAAAGCGGGGGCTTTGTGATCCGTGTGGGCCGGAAAGGCTCAGCTCGGGTAGATCCAGGGAGTGCCGCGGTCGAAGTTGTCCGAGGCGAACTTCCAGTTGATGATGTTCTCCAGCACCGCCTTGACGTAGGCCGGGCGCTTGTTCTGCTGGTCGATGTAGTAGGCGTGCTCCCACACGTCGACGGTCAGCAGCGGGTTCACGCCCTTCACCAGCGCGCTGTCGGCGTCGTGGGTCGAGATGACCTTGAGCGTGCCGCCGTCGACGACGAGCCAGGCCCAGCCGTTGGAGAAGTGGTTGACGGCCTCGTTGCTCAGCGCTTCGAGCAGCGCATCCATCGAGCCGAAGTCGTTGGTGATCGCGGTCGCCAGGCTCTCGCTCGGCGCGGTCTTCTCGGGGCTCAGCGAGTGCCAGTAGAAACCGTGGTTCCAGGTCTGCGCCGAGTTGTTGAACAGCGGGCCCGAGGCGACCTTGATGATCTCCTCGACCGGCTTGCCCTCGTTCTCGGTGCCGGCGATCGCGGCGTTGAGCTTGTCGACATAGGTCTTGTGGTGAGCGCCGTGATGGACCTCAAGGGTCTTCTGCGAGATGTGCGGCTCGAGCGCGTCGTGGGCGTAGGGCAGCGGCATCAGGGCAATGGTCATGGCATGGTTCCTGTTTCAGTTATACGAAGGCTTGCTGCGCCCGCAGCGCCGACGCGCCGGGCTGGTAGACACGGCGGCCTATGTCTGTCGTACGCCGCGACAATTCAAGCATTCAATGACGGCAATGTGATTTCGCCGCGTGGACTGGCCGCAAAACGAAAAAGGATGGCGGACTGGCCGCCATCCTCTCCCGTGATCGCCGGTACCCTGCAAGGGGGAAACAGGCCCGGTCAACCAACCGTCATGGCGCCGCCGGTTCGCCCGGCGCGCGCGTCACGGCCTTCAGTTCTGGTCTTCTGCCTTGTCGGCCTGATCTTCCAGCGCGTCAGCCTTGGCCTCTCCGGCCTTCTCGACGGCATCCGCCTGGTTCTCGAGCGCTTCCGAAGCAACGCCGGTCGCTTCGTCGGCGCGATCCTCGAGCGCATCGGATGCGGCGTCGGAGCGCTGCTCGACAGCGTCGGCGGCCTGCTCGGTCGCATCGTCGGCGGGGTCGTTGCAGGCGGCCAGGCCGAGCGATGCGGAGGCGACCGCAAGCATGGCGAGACGCGGCATGGTGATGGCTTTCATGGCGAGAAATCCTTTTCCCTGTTTGTGGAACTGGCGTGTTTTCGAAATGGGAGGACGCGCCCGCCTCCCCGCGGGGCCCCTGGAGGACAAGCCTCCCCGGGCCCCGGCCGCGCGGCTCTTAGCGAACCGAACCGCGACGGAAGAGGTTGACGATCGCCAGCAGCACCACGGCGCCCAGGAACGAGGCGAAGAGCGACAGGATGTCGAACGAACCGCTGGTGATCGGCGCACCGCCGATGAGCGGCGTCACGATGAAGCCGGCGATCACCGCGCCGACGATGCCGACGACGATGTTGAGGAAGATGCCCTGCTGCGCGTCGGTGCGCATCAGGATGGAAGCGAGCCAGCCGATGATGCCACCGACAAGCAGGATAAGAAGAAGGGTCATGCTACCGTCTCCGATATTGGCTGTTGACACCCATAACGGCCTGCCCCCGCCAAGGTTCCGTAGGTGCTCACTCACCTCGCCGCATCCGTTTCCAAGCGATTTCGCCGGATGGAGATGCGCGGCTGCCGATACGGTCGACCGAGTTTTGAAACATCGAAGGTGCTTAAAAGTCGTGCAGACGGTGCCGGTGCGATGCCATGCCGCCCGCGGCGCCTTCTCACTTGAAACGCATGAGGTGCCTAATTACAGCGATGAGTGCAGCGCGACTCCGCGAAAGACCGGTGCCGCTGCCCGGCTGCGGGCCCGGCCCGCGGACGGAGCGTCTGTGCGGGAAGAGGATCGTCATATGCTCGTGAACGTGCCCGAAAGCTGGGACATCGAGACCGATTTCGTCGCCGTGGGCTCGGGCATCGCCGGGCTCTCCGCCGCCATCACCGCGCGCGAGGAGGGGCTGGATGCGGTGGTCCTGGAGAAGGCCCCGCAGGTCGGCGGTGTCACCGCGCTGTCGATGGGCGAGGTGTGGGTGGCGGGCAACCATCACGCCGCCGACCTCGGCATCGAGGACAGCGCCGAGAGCGGGTTCCGCTACCTGCAGCGGCTCTCGATGGGCTACGGGTCCGACCTGGCGATCCTCAACAAGGTGGTCCACGCGCGCGAGGCGCTGCGCTACTTCGAGGACCGCATCGGCCTGCGCACCGAAGTGATCCGCGACTGCCCGGACTACTACTACGGCCACAGCAACGATTCGGTGGCCGAGGGACGGATGCTGGAAGTGGTGCCCTTCGCCGCCGCCAGCCTGGGCGCATGGCAGGAGAAGACGCGGGTCTCGCCGCAGATGCCCTATGGCCTGACGCATCACGACATGTTTGCGGCCGGGGGCACCGCCAATATTGCGCGCTGGGACTTCGGCCGCATGGCGGAGCGGCTGACCCGCGACGAGCGCTGCCTGGGCCCGGGCCTGGCCGCCTACTTCGTCAAGGGTGCGCTGGACCGCGGGGTCACGCTGATGACCGACACCGGCGTCGAGGAACTCATTGCCGATGGCGAGCGCGTCGTCGGGGTGCGCGCGGTGCACGAGGGGCGCGACATCTTCGTGAAGGCGCGCCGCGGCGTGCTGGTCGCCGTCTCCAGCTACGAGCGCAACCCCGACCTCAACCGCACGCTCAGCCAGCAGCTGGACCTGGGCTCGATGGTGTTCGCCACCGTAGACGGCGCCAACTTCCGCCTCACCGGCCCGCTCGGCGCCCGCATCGCGCGCGTGCCCGACATCACCTCGCTCGGCTTCACTATACCGGGCATGGAGGGGGAGGACGGCCGCCCCTTGTGGAACAGCGCGCTTCCCGTGATCGGCCAGCCGCACACCATCGTGGTCAACCGCGCCGGCCGCCGCTTCGGCAACGAAGCGTTCTACCGCAGCTTCTACTATACCATCGACCACATCGACGGCGCCAACCAGACGCACCCGAACTTCCCCTGCTGGGCGGTGATCGACAGCCAGGCCCGCGCCAAGTACCCGTTCGGCTCGGTCATGCCCGGTTCCGACTGGCCCGAGGGACTGGGCGAGCAGGCGGACACCCTGCCCGAGCTGGCGCGCAAGATCGGCGTCGATCCGGCCGGGCTGGAGGAGACGGTGGAGCGCTTCAACGCAAACGCGCGCGCCGGCCACGATCCCGACTTCGGACGCGGCAGCCATCCCTGGAGCACGTGGATGTGCGGCGATCCCTTCCACCAGCCCTCGCCCGTGCTCGGCCCGCTGGAGCAGGCGCCGTTCCATGCGGTGCGGCTCGACCGCATGGGCGGGACCGCGATCACCTCCTCGGGCATCCTCACCGACATGGACGGGCAGGCGCTCGACTGGAACGACCGGCCGATCCCCGGCCTCTACGTCGCCGGGAACTCGCAGGCGCGGATGGAGACCGGCGCGGTCATGCAGTCGGGCATCTCCAACGCGCGCGGGATGACCTACGGCTGGCTGGCCGCCCGGCACGCGGCGGGCCGCCCGAGCGACCTCCTTGCGCGAGAGGCGGAGCGCATGGGCCTGTGATCGAGACGTCTCAGAGCGTCACCGTCGCCGCGCCGCTCGCGGCCACCTGGGACTATGCCCGCGACGTGGAGCGCTGGGCCGAGATCATGCCCGGCTACCAGTCCTGCGCCATCGCCGACGCGGACAACTCGCTCTGGACGCTGAAGGTCGGCGTCGGCGGGCTGGTGCGCACGGTGCGCGTCGCCGTGCGGGTGGAGCGCTGGGCGGGACCGGCGGAGGTCGATTTCACCTTCCGGCTCCAGGGCGACCCGGTCGAAGGCGGGGGCTCCTACCGCGCGGTGCCGCTCGACGACGCGCGGACCGCGCTGACGCTCGCCGTCCAGGTCCGCGGCTCCGGGCCGATGGCGCCGATGTGGGAGGCCATGGGCGGACCGGTGCTGCCGCGCTTCGCACGCGCCTTCGCCGAGGACCTGCGGGACCGCATCGAGGCCCAGGGACAGGCGGAGGGACAGGCGGAGGGACAGGTGGAGGGACAGGCGCCGGCCGCCTCGGTGAGACCCTCGTTCCTCGCGCGCTGCCGGGCCTGGCTCAGGCGGCTGTTCGGCTGAAACCAAGCGCGCGCCTTCCGGGTTGACCCGGCAAGGAGACGCGAACGATGTACACCTCCCCCCGCCAGCGCGCGCTTTCGGCGCTCGCCTCGCTGCTGATCGTCGGCGGCGGGATGGCGGCGCTGGTGGCGGGCCTTGCCGCGCGGATGACGCCGCAGGCGCGCCGGGAGGCGCTGACCGCGGTGCTGCCGCTGCCCCAGCCGGCGGCGCCGCGCCCGCGCGAGACCCCGGCCAAGGCCGATTCCACCGCCGCCAAGGGCCGCCCCTCGCCGCCCAACTTGCGCAACAAGGCGACGCAGGTCGTCGCACCGCCGCCCCGCCTGCCGCCGCTGATCGTGCCGCCGCCGGTCATCACCGCCCCCTACGCCGGCACCGGCTCGGCCACGCAGAGCGGCGCCTCGGATCGCGCCGGCCCCGGGCGGGGAGCGGGCGGGGTCGGCGACGGCGACGGGGGCGGCGGCAACGGCGATGGCGATGGCGAGGGTTACGACGACGCCGTCACCCGCCCCCGGCAGATCCGCGGGCGCCTGCGCTTCTCGGACCTCCCGCCCGACTTGCGCGAGGCCAAGGCGGGCGGCGAGCTGAAGCTGCGCTATCGCATCGGCGTGGATGGGCGGGTGAGCGACTGCCGCATCCTCGTCTCCAGCGGGCGCCCGGCGCTGGACGCCACCACCTGCCGGCTCATCACCGAGCGCTTCCGCTTCCGCCCTTCGCGCAACGCCCGCGGCGAGCCGGTGGCGGCGCTGATGGTGGAGACGCACGGCTGGTACTTCGAGCCGGAGGACGGCGGCTGAGCGGACCGAACCCGTGCGGCGCAGTTCACGGTGGACAACGGCCCTGCCCCGGCGCACATTGTACACCTGTACAGCACCCCGAAAACGGGGACCTGGAGAGGAGAAGCCCGTGTCCATCACCGTCGAACCCGTCAAGCCGCACATCGGCGGCATCGTCCGCGTCTCGCCCGACCACCTGCTGGACGACGAGACGATCGAGACCGTGCAGCGGGAACTGGAGACCCGCGGCGTGCTGGTGTTCCCGCAGATCGACGTGTCGGACCAGCTCCAGCTCGCCTTCACCGACCGGCTCGGGGACCGCGTCAACTTCACCCGCCAGGTCCCGGGCTCCGACGCCGAGACGCCCGACGTCTACAAGATCACGCTCGACCGCAAGCTCAACGCCGAGCCGGACTACGTGCTGGGCACGTTCTTCTGGCACATCGACGGGATCACCATCGACCAGCCGCTGCCCAAGGCGACGGTGCTCTCCGCGCGCACGCTTTCGGCGAGTGGCGGCGCCACCGAGTTCGCCAACCTCTATGCCGCCTGGGACCTGCTGCCCGAGGACGAGAAGCGCGAATACGAAGGGCTGACCGTGATCCACTGCGTGGAAGCCGCCGTCCGCCCGGTCCACGGCCACCCGAGCGAGGAGCGCCGCGCGCGCTACAAGGCGATGGCCGCGGTGATGGAGCAGCCGCTCGTGTGGACGCACGAGGACGGCCGCAAGTCGCTCCTGCTCGGCACCCACGCGGACGGCATCGTCGGCATGCCCGGGCCGCACGGGCGCGCGCTGCTGGCGCGGCTGCAGCAGTGGGCGGCGCAGCCCGACCTGGTCTATACCCACAAGTGGCAGCCGGGCGACCTGGTGATCTGGAACAACCAGGGGCTGATGCACAGGGTCGTGCCCTATACCGACGAGGGCCGGGTCATGCACCGCACCACGATCGCCGGCAAGGAGCGCCCCGGCCGGCCGGCGCGGGACGCCAACGTCGAACGCATCTACCAGGTCGCCTGAAACCGGCGCGCGTGCGGCGGCTTGGGTGGATAATCCACCGTTGTCGCACGCGACGGGTAAACGCACGGGAGCAACGGGTTGACGCACGGGCGTCAAGAAGCGCAACTGGGCTTTGACCAGCCTTGCGGGACCGGCACTCATGCTTTCGCAGAAGACACGTTATGCGATCCGCGCGATGCAGCATCTGGCCGACAAGTACGGTCAGGGACCAATCCCGCTCACCGATATCGCCGAGACGCAGAATATCCCGGCGAAGTTCCTCACCGTGATCCTCTCCGAGCTTTCGCGGCTGGGGATCGTCGATTCGCAGCGGGGGAAGGACGGGGGCTACTGGCTGGCGATCTCGCCGATCGACATCACCTACGGCGACCTCATCCGGGTGATGCGCGGATCGCTGGCGCTGGTCCCCTGCGCCAGCCGCTTCGCGCACGAGACCTGCAAGAACTGCCTGGAGGAGAAGGACTGCCGCATGCGCGCGCTGATGCTCCAGGTCCGCGATGCCACCGCCAGCCTTCTTGACGGCATCCGCCTGTCCGACAAGATCGACCCGGTGCCCGCCGCCGTGGGGCTGGAGCCGGTCGACGAGCTGGAGCCGCTGGCGCCGGACACCTGATGCTGCGCTTGGGCGATGGAAAGCGATCCTATCAGCGCAAGCCTATTGTCAACTTACCAGATTGAGAATACCAACCTCGAAGACCGCGCGGCACGATGCGCCGCCGCGCTGCGAGAGGAGACGCGCATGCGAACTGTCAAGCCTTCGGATGTGACTGCCGCCGAACACCCCCTCCTCAACGAGGGTGTGCAACACGTTCTGGAAGCGCTGCAGCGGCTGCGCTTCGGTGTCATCCAGCTGACGATCCACGATGGCAAGCTGATGCAGGTCGACGTCAACGAACGCCGCCGCTTCAACCACTGATTCTGGCGGGCACTGATCCTGGCGGGACGGCGGTCTTTCCCTTCCGCTTCCAGGCGACGACGGCCCGTACCGGACCACCGGATTTCGCCCGCTCCCGCGGGTGAAGGCCTCCTCGACCGAGCCTCCACGCCCATCCGCGGCGTGGCGGGCCAGGGGATCCTGGTACCCAGGCGCCCCGAGACATGCTCCAACCCTGCCCCGGGAGGACCCCTATGCTTGATTCGCTGCCGTCCATGCTGGTCGACATCGCGCCCTTCATGGCCATCGGCTTCGCCGCGCAGATGGTGGACGGAGCGCTCGGCATGGCCTTCGGGGTCATTACCCAGACCCTGCTCGTCAGCGTCGTCGGCGTCGCCCCGGCGGCCGCCTCGGCCAGCGTCCACCTGGTCGAGCTGTTCACCACCGGGACCTCGGGGCTCAGCCATATCTTCCACCGCAACGTCGACTGGGGGCTGTTCCTGCGGCTTGTCCCCGCCGGCGTGGCGGGTGGGGTGAGCGGGGCCTACCTGCTGTCGAACATCGACGCGTCGGTCGCCCGGCCCTTCGTGATGCTCTATCTCACCGGCATCGGCGTCTACCTGCTGGTCAAGTCGATCCGGATGCGCAAGCCGCGCTTCGAGGACCCGCGCTACACCGCGCCGCTGGCGGTCGCCGGCGGGTTCCTCGATGCGGCGGGCGGCGGCGGCTGGGGCCCGGTGGTCACCTCCAACCTGCTCGTCCAGGGCGGCGAGCCGGCGAAGACGATCGGCACCGTGAACACCGCGGAGTTCCTGCTGACGACGTCGATCTCGATCGCCTTCATCGCCACGCTGGGCCTCGCCGCCTTCACCACCGCCACCGTCGGGCTGATCCTGGGCGGCGTCGTCGCCGCGCCCTTCGGCGCCTACTTCGCCAAGCGCATGAAGCCGCGCGTCCTGCTCGTCGCCGTCGCGATCGTGCTGATCTCCACCAGCGTGTTCAGTATCTACAAGGCCTGGCCGATCTTCTGATCGCTCAGGAGGGCGGCGGGGTCGCGATCTCGCCGCGGTCCATGAAGTGGAGCAGCGAGCGCGCGAGCTGGTCGAGCGCCGCCTTGACGCTCGGGCCCGGCCCGCTCTCGACGATCTGCACCGTCGCCCCCTCCACCATGAACAGCATCATGTAGCAGCGGATGCGCTGCGCCTCGCGCAGCGCGCGCGGGAGGGCGTCGAGATCGAACCCGGCGAACCGCCGGCCGAGCGTGGCGATGATGGCGTCGCGGTGGCGATAGACCGGGTCCATGCTGTCGGTCACGAGCGTCGCCCCGGCCCAGAACAGGTTGAGCGAGCTGCGGCGCACCTCCTGCTCGCCGCGCAGGCGCACCAGCCACTTGCGCACCTGCGCGAGGGTGACGCGCCGGAGCCCGGCCAGCTCGGCGTAGATCTCCAGCTGGTACTCCAGATCCTGGCGCATGAGGTCGAGCAGCATCTCGTCCTTGCTGCGGTAGTAGAGATAGACCGTGGCGCGGCTGACGCCCGCATCCTCGGCGATCTCCTCGACCGAGGCGGGGAAGAAGCCCTTGGCGTAGAACGCCTTGCGCGCCGCGGCGAGGATCCGCGCGATGGTGGGCTTGCCCACGGGCTTGAGAGGGCTCTCCGCCGGGGCTTTCGCGGCCGCGCGCCGCCGGGTTTTGCTGTCCTCCATACCCCGATGGTGTGACCCAAGGCGCTGCGGCGGGCAAGCGGGCTGAAGCGGGGTGGTGACCGCTCCTGCGGATCGTTGTAGGGCACCCCCGTCCCGCCGGCAGCGGCTTGAAGAGGAAGACAGACGATGGCGATGGCACCGACCCCCGGCAGCGAGACCACGAAGGCGGGCGAGATCGACGAGACCCATGATCCCGCGCTCCGGTCCTGGGTCGAAAGCGCGAACGGACATGCCGCGTTCCCGATCCAGAACCTGCCGCTGGGTGTGTTCTCGGTAGGCGGCGGCGCCCCGCGCGGCGGGATCGCCATCGGCGACGCGATCCTCGACCTGGCCGCCCTGCCCGCGCTCGGGCTGCTGGAGGGTGAGGCTCTGGCCGCGGCGCAGGCGGCGGACGCGCCCGCGCTCAACGCCATGCTGGCGCTCGGCGCCGGGCCGCGGCGGGCGCTGCGCCGCGCCGTCTCGCGCCTGCTCGCCAGCGATTCGCCCGCGCGCGCGGCGCTGGAGCCGCTGCTGGTGCAGATGGCCGAGGCGCGCCTGCACCTGCCCGCGCACCCGGGGGACTACACCGACTTCTACGTCGGCATCCATCACGCGACCACGGTGGGCAGCCTGTTCCGCCCCGACAATCCGCTGCTGCCCAACTACAAGCACGTGCCCATCGGCTATCACGGGCGCGCCTCCACCGTCCGGCCGAGCGGGACCGAGGTGGTGCGCCCGGTGGGGCAGACCAAGGCGCCCGACGCGGCGAGCCCCAGCTTCGGCCCGGTCGGGCGGCTCGACTACGAGCTCGAGCTCGGCGTGTGGATCGGCACCGGCAACGCGCTCGGCAGTCCCATCCCGATCCGCGAGGCGCTGGACCACGTCGCCGGGCTGACCTTGCTCAACGACTGGTCCGCGCGCGACGTCCAGGCCTGGGAATACCAGCCACTCGGGCCGTTCCTCGCCAAGAACTTCCTGACCACGGTCTCGCCCTGGCTGGTGACGATGGAGGCGCTGGCGCCGTTCCGCCGCGCCCAGCCGCCGCGCCCCGAGGGCGATCCCCGGCCGCTGCCCTACTTGTGGGACGAGGCCGACCAGGCCGGCGGGTCCTTCGCGCTGACGCTGGAGGTGCATCTCGCCAGTGCCGCGATGCGCGCGCAAGGCACGGCGCCGCTGCGGCTCAGCCAGGGCGACGCCCAGGCGATGTACTGGACCGTGGCGCAGATGGTCACGCACCATGCCTCGAACGGCTGCGCCATGCTGACCGGCGACCTGCTGGGCACCGGCACGCTCTCCGGCCCGCGGCCCGGCACCGAGGGAAGCCTGATGGAGATCACCCGCAACGGCCGCCTGCCGCTCGACCTGCCCGGCGGCGAGACGCGCACGTTCCTGGAGGACGGCGACGAGCTGACGCTGTCGGGCCGGTTCGAGGCCGAGGGGTTCCAGCCGATCGGCTTCGGCCCCTGCAGCGGCATCGTCGCGCCCGCCCGCGCCTAGGGCGCTTGGACACATTCAGACCGTCCGGTCACGCCCCATCCTCCCCCTCGGGGGAGGGGAACCATGCGAAGCATGGTGGAGGGGCACGGGCGGTTTGCGTAGCCTCGTTCGGCAGGACGTTGTGCTGGGCCAACGCGATGGCACGCAAGCCGACGGCGCCCCTCCACCACCTGCGGGTGGTCCCCCTCCCCGTCCCGGGGAGGATGGCTACGACGGCTTCCGCCCCATCATCGCCAGTCATCGTGCCGCAGGCAGGCCCCGGAAGCGGACGTTTCAGGCCGACCAGCAGCGGAGTGGCGATCCGAAAATGCCGGGTGCGGCAAGGTCGTCCACGTCAGTCCCCCAAAAGCACAGGAACCTGTCATTCTCGGACTGATAGACGAGCCAGTACCCCTCGGAATGAGCCACGCAGTGCCCGGTGATGGTGTCACCAACATTCGCATCTGGGAATCCGGGCTCAACAACCTGGGCGGTCACAAGGAACGGGGCGCAGACTGCCTCGCGTAGCGCCCGCTCTAAGCCCCCAATGTAGCTTTCGACATCCTTGCCTGCACCGACATATACGTCGCTGACATCAGACATTTGCGCGTCGAGGCGTACTAACGGATCGAACAAAGCCATCATCGCCTCCTGCAAGAAGCAACGGTATCCACGATGTCCGCTTTGCCCGCAATGCAAAGCTAAAGCCGCCCTTCCTCTTCCCACCCCAAAGCGGACCTCCCCACCCCCGCTCAGCCTGAGCTTGTCGAAGGCCCCCAGACGTGGCGCAAGGTTCCCATGCTTCGACAAGCTCAGCATGAGCGGCCTGGAGGGGTGACGCCAACTCCCCACCCGTTGCTGCCATTGAGCAGACGTCGAATTGGTCCACGCCGCCTGGGATCGGGCGCGCGTCACCCCGGTCCGGCGACGATGCCGCGGGCCGCCCAGCTGGCGATGTCGGCCTCGGCCAGCCCGGCCTCGCGCAGCACTGCGGCGGTGTCGCGGCCCATTGCCGGGGCGCAGCGCGGCGCCGGCGGGAGCGGGCTGCCGCCGAACGACACCGGCCCGGAGACGACGGTGACCGGCGTGCCGTCCGCGACCACCACGTCGAACAGCGCATCGTTGGCGCGCGCCTGCGGATCGGTGACCAGCTCGCGCAGGTTCTGCACCACTTCCCAGGGCGCGTCCCAGTCCGCCAGGGCGGCGCGCCAGTCCTCCAGCGTGCGCGCCGCGAAGGCCTCGTCGAGCGCCTCGAGCAGCGCCTCGCCGTGCTCCACCCGCGCCTCGGCGCTGGCGAAGCGGGGATCCTGCAGCAGCGCCTCGCGCCCCAGGCGGCGGCACAGCTCGGGCCAGTAGCGCTCGGGATCGAGGAACATGAGCTGCAGGTAGCGCCCGTCCGCGGTCTCGTAGGCGCTCGTCAGCGCATGGCGCCCGGGATTGGCGAGGCGGGCGAGCTGCGCGTCCGACAGCGCCGCGCCCATCGTCACGTCGGCCGAGAGGATCCACAGCGCCGAGGACAGCAGCGAGACCTCGACGCTCGTCGCCTCCCCGGTCCGTTCGCGGTGGAACAGCGCGCTGGCGAGGCCGAAGGCCACGTTCATTGCGCCGGCATGGTCGCCGAGCGCCGGCCGCGGGCGCGCCGGGCGCTGCCCCGGGGCGGAGAGCATGTGCGCGAAGCCCCCGCGCGCCCAGAAGCACGAGGCGTCGTAGCCGGCGCGGTCCGCCTGCTCGCCCCTGAAGCCCAGGCCGTTGCCGTGCGCGTAGATGATCCGCGGGTTGCGGGCGCGCAGCACCTCGGGCGTCAGGCCCAGGCGGCGCAGCGCGCCGGGGCGGATCGAGGTGAGGAACACGTCCGCGGTCTCCACCAGGCGCAGCAGCACCTCGCGCCCCTCCTCGGTCTTGAGGTCGATCGCCACCGAGCGCTTGCCGCGGTTGTTGAGCTCCATCGCCAGGTTGGCGGAAGCGGTCTGGCGCCCGTCGGCGATCTTGAGCCGGCGATAGGGGTCCCCGTCGGTCATCTCGATCTTAATGACGTCGGCGCCGAGGTCGGCGAGGATCGCACCGGCCGCCGGCACGAACACGAACTGCGCGAGCTCCAGCACCCGCACGCCCTCGAACACCTGCGTCGCGAACATGGCCGTTCCCCTCTCTCTTCCCGCGATCCCGCCGCGGCGTCTGGTGGCACAGGATAGACAGCGCATCAGTGCGTAGCAAGCGCTTGGTAAAGGCTTGCCACCCGGTGCAACGCGCGCTGCAACGCTCGGGCGATTTCGGCGCGAGTCACCGCGAACCGCGCCGCGCCGGCCGGGGCGCGGGTTTCGGGCCGCGCGCGCAACTGGCAAAGTCCGCGCGGGCAGGAAAGCCTGTCCGGGAGAGATGAAACCTTGCGTTACCTATCGGAAATCGCGTCCGCATGGCGCCCGCTGCTCGCCGCCGGCCTGGGCATGGGGACGGGCATGTCGATCGCCGGCACCGTCACCAGCGCCATCGCCCCCACCCTCGTCGCCGACGCCGGGTGGAGCAAGGCCCAGTTCGCGATGACCGGGACGCTCGGCCTGCTGACGGCGCTGTCGATGCCCTTCGTCGGTCGCCTCGCGGACCTGCTCGGGGTCAAGCTGACGGCGCTGATCGGGATCGTCGCCATGCCGCTGACGCTGCTCGGGTTCAGCCTGAGCGGCGGCTCGTTCACCGCCTACGTCGCCGTCTTCGTGCTCCAGAGCACGATCTGCGTGACGACGACCGCCACCGTCTACACCCGCCTCGTGGTCCAGCACGTCGCGCATGCGCGCGGGCTGGCGCTGGCGATCGTCGCCTGCGGCCCGGCGCTGTTCAGCGCCATCGGCGGACCGCTGCTCAACGCCTTCGTCGAGGCGCAAGGGTGGGTCGCCGCCTACCGCGCGCTGGCGCTGTTCACGGCGTTCACGGGGATCGTCACGTTCCTGCTGATCCCGGGCAGCCGCAGCCATGCGACGGTGGCCACCGGCGCGCGCCGCCCCGCGCGCGAGGACTATCCCGAGATCTTCCGCGAGCCGGCGTTCTGGATCCTGCTGGCGTCGATGTACCTGTGCAACCTGCCGCTGACGCTCATCCTGGTGCAGCTCAAGATGCTGGTGCTCGACAACGGGATCACGCCGGAGGGCGCCTCGATCATGTTCACCGCGCTGGCGGCCGGGATGCTGCTGGGGCGCTTCATCACCGGCGTCGCGCTCGACCGGCTGGCGCCGCAGCTGGTCTCCTTCGTCACGCTGGGCCTGCCGGGCATCGGCCTCTTCGTGCTGGCCACCAGCTGGGACTCGCCCGCGATCATCACCGCCTCGGTGTTCAGCCTGGGCTTCGCCGTGGGTGCCGAGGGCGACATCCTGGCGTTCCTGGTGGCGCGCCACTTCCGCCCGGAGATCTACTCCAGCGTGCTCGGCCTGCTCACCGCCGCCTGCGCGCTGGCGGCCGCCTCGGGCGCGGCGTTCCTCAGCTGGTCGCTGGCGCGCACCGGCAGCTTCGACACCTTCCTCGTCGCGGCGGGGACCGGGGTGGTGACCGGCTCGCTGCTGCTGCTGATGCTGCGGAGACGGCCGGAGGCGGCGCTCCGGGGACAACCCGTGGCCGCCTGAACGCACGCCGGCAGGCCGTCAGCCCGCGTTGCAGCGCACGTGGACCTTGGTCTCCGCGTTGGGACCGCGCAGCGTCGCGAACATGGCGGGAAGCTGCGCCAGGTCGACCTGCGCGGTCACGATCGCCTTCGGGTCGGGATGGCCCGCGCCTGCGATCCGGTCGCGGTCGAGCAGGTCGGCGATGTAGAGGAACTCGCGCATCGAGTAGCCCACCGCGAAGTGCAGCGAGAGGCACTTGTAGCTCGCCACCGCCGGGATCACCGGGTCGGGCGACGTGCAGAAGCCCAGGCTGACGATCCGGCCGAACGGCGCCGCATGGGCGATGGCGCGGCCGAGCATGCCCTCGGCCCCGACGCATTCCAGCACCACCTGGGGCGCGCCGCCCAGAGCCTCCACGACGTCTCCCGCTTCCGCTGCGCCGAAAGCGACGAAGGCATCGGCGCCCATCGCCAGGCTGAGGTCGCGCCGCCGGGGCGAGCGCGACATCGCCACCACGCGGCCGGCACCCAGCCGCCGCGCCCAGTACATCGCGTAGAGCGCGACGGTGCCGCCGCCGAGCACGAGCACCCGCTCGCCCGGGCGGATCGCCGCCATGCGCGCGCCGTAGAGGCTGATCGCCAGCGGCTCGATCAGCGCCCCGTCCGCCATCGAGAGCGTGGCGGGCAGCCGCGTCGCCAGGCTCGCCGGGACGCGCGCCAGTTCGGCAAAGCCGACCGAGGCGGTGCCAGGCGCTTCCCGGCACAGCACGTTGTTGCCATGGGCGCGGCAGCTCTCGCACTGCCCGCAGGCGACGGAGGGAAGCACCGCCAGCGGATCGCCGGCCTTCCAGCCCGCGACGTTCGCGCCCACCTCCACCACGGTGCCGGCGTATTCGTGCCCGAACTGCACGCCCGCCCCGAAGTCCCAGGCACCGCCCTGGGTCATCGCCAGGTCGGTGCCGCAGATGCCGCAGCGGTCGACACGGATCAGCAGGTCGTCCGGGCCGGGCACGGGATCGGCCAGGTCCTCGATCACGATGGCCTGGCCGCCGCCGGGATAGATCGCCGCCTTCATGCCCTGCCCTCCACCAGGTCGTAGCGCCGGACATAGTCGCCGAAAGGCTCGCGCGCCTCCTCCATGCTCATGCCGTAGTCGGCGATGGCATAGCGGTGGACGCCCCGGCTCAGCTCCGGCTTGTCGGCGATGCGCCGCAGCAGCGCGGCGCGGGTCTCCTCGGGAATGTCCATGCCGATGAAGCGGTAGATCGCCTCCAGCGTCTCCATCGGGCGTGCGTGGAAATCCGCATGGACGACGTCGAGCACCTGCCCGGGATGGCGCGCGCGCACCGCCTCCGCCCGGCGCACCGCTTGGGCCCACTTGGCGACCTCGCGCCGCATCAGGGTTTCCGCCCGCTGGGCCTTGCGCTCGGGCTCCATCAGCCCGTTGAGGTTCATCAGCAGCGAGACCAGGCTGGGCACCGCCTTGGCGGGATCGCGGTGGGTCTGGATCACGCGGGCATCGGGGAAGACGGCGAAGAGCAGGTCAAGGTGCTGGATGTGCCCGGGGTTCTTGAGCAGCCAGCGCTTGTCCGGATCGTTCAGGCCGACCAGCTGGACGCAGCGCGCGAAGTGGCGATAGGCCGGCGTCTCGTCCTGGCACTGCCACCAGGCGTCGTAGGTCGCCGCCGACCAGCCGCAGGACCACAGGTTCGAGACGAAGGACTGGCGCAGCACCATGCAGCACTCGTGCACCTCCTCGGCGGCGCGAAAGTGCGCGGCGCGCGCGTCGGGGGCGGCGGCATACTGCGCATCGAGCGCGGCCACGGTCTTGCGGTACTGCGGGTAGTCGCCCCAGGTCTCCAGCGGCGGGCGCGGCATCGGGCTGTCGAGCAGCCAGGTCTGCAGTCCCTGGAACCGCGGATCGACGGCGAGCAGCCGGTGCAGCGCGGTCGTGCCGGTGCGCGGCACCCCGGTGATGACCACGGGCGAGAGCACCGCGCGCGCATCGAATCCGGGGTTCGCCTTCATCGCCGCGATCGCCTGCGACCGGCCCCGCAGCACGCCCACCACCATGCCCCAGGCAGCGCGCCGCCCGGTCTCGGAGAAGCGCGGGTCGTAGTCCATCGACTGCAGCAGCACGGTGAGGCCGGGAAGATAGTCCGGCGCGCCGAAGTCGTCCGAGCCGACCTCCGCGGCGACGGTCGCGTGCAGCTGGTCGAGCGCGTGGCGGAAGGCCGCGGGCGGATCGTAGCTCAGGTCCATCGGCCCGCCCTCACCAGCGGCGGCGGCGCTGGCAGGCGACCGCGCGGCGGCGGATCTCCTCGGCCCGCTCCTGCGGCGTGACCACGGGGGTGTCCGGGGGCAGGTGATCGCGCAGCTCGGCCAGCTTCACGCGGGCGATCGTCGGCACCGGCTCGCTGTCGCAATCGTACCAGCGGCCGTAGATCCCGCCCTCGTTGTAGCCGGCCGGGTCGAGCCAGTTGGGCACGCCCGGGTCGGTCAGCGCGATCACCGCGCGCAAGCGCCCGTCGCTCGACAGGCGGGCCATGGCGCCGTTGGTGCTGCTGAGGCGGTAGACGTATTCCAGCGCGTTGAAGTACGGATCGTTGAGCTGCACGTTCCAGTACGGCGCGCGCGCCGGGATCTCGGTCTCGATGACGAGCGCCTCGTCGTCCGCCAGCTGGAAGCACGCGGGCCAGTAGGTCTGCTTCACCAAGGCGCCCGGGTAGCGGACCGGCTCGAAGACGTTGAAGCCCACACTCTCCCTCACTGCGTTCTGCATGGGGTAGTAGAGGTCGGTCTTGCGCCGCGGCAGCCTGGCCATCTCTCCGATCCGGCGCAGGATCTCCTCGGGCGCGAGCCGCGGCTTGGGGCCGACCGGGTCAAGGCACTCGATCGCCAGCACCGGGTCCACCTCCTTCTCCCAGTCGTACATGCGGTAGCGGGTGAACATGCCGCGCGCGGAGGGGTGGATCGGCGCCCAGTGTCCCGCGTAGCCGGCGGGCCGCTCGGCGCTGAAGACGATGGAGAAGTCCTCCCCCAACCCGATGCCGAGGTCGTTGGTGTCGAGCTCGTTGTGGCCGTTGGGGCGCGGCATCTCGTCCACCGTGCCCGACAGTGCGGCCTGGGTGGTGAACGAGAGGATGCGGCAGGTGCCCCGGTTGCCGGACACGCGATAGGTCAGGTCGCCGCGGATGGGCGACTGGACGTAGATGTCGTCCGGGTTGGGCTGGAGCGTGTAGACCGGGTTCCACAAGGGTGCCCAGTCGGGATGCTCGGCGTCCGCGTGGAAGTACATGAAGTAGGCGTAGGACAGGCTCATCATCGTCTGGCGGTAGACGTCGGCGCGGTAGGCCGGGTCGTCGGGCCGCCAGGTGTCGGAAAGGTTGGCGACCGCACCTTCCAGGTCGCCAAGGTAGGAGAGGATCTTGGGTTCGATCTGCATCGGTCTTCGCCTTGCCGTCAGCCGGGTTCAGTACACTTGATAGTGCATGCTATCTTTCTCGGCCAGCGATCCGCCATCGCCCCGGCGAATTGCACCCCCCGCCCCCGATTGACCGGCGCCGGTTTGCAGGTAGACTGACTGGCAAAACGCGACGTGCCTTCACGAAGAGCGCACGCCACCCGGAGAGGGCCACCGTCATGACGCGCATCGAAGAGCTCGCACTGTACCACCTGCCGGTCGAGACCGCGGACTTCGCCAACGATCCCGACCCGTGGCTCGCGCGCGCGCGTGCGCAGCATCCCTGGCTCGCCACCAGCGCGATCGGCCCGGTGCTGACCTCCTACCGCGCGATCGACGAGATCATGCGCATGGACGACGCGCTGGAGATGCCCGGGCGCGAGATCGTCGACATCATGGGCGCGCGCGGGACCGGCTGGGGCGACTTCGCGCAGGAGATGATGCTGGTGCGCCACGGCGCCGACCACCAGCGCCTGCGCTCCAGCGTCAGCGCCGCCTTCGGGCCGGGCAACGTCAAGCGCATGCGCCCGGTGATGGTCGCGACGATCTCCGCCCTGCTCGACGAGTGGGCGCCCAAGGGCCGCTTCGACTTCACCGAGTTCGCCGCCAACTTCCCCGTCCGGGTGATGTTCGCGCTGATCGGCGGCGACGTCGCCCGGCTGCCGGCGATCATCTCCTCGCTGGAGGTGCAGGGCACCAGCTTCAACATGATCGTCGAGGACATGCCGCGGATCGAGGCGGCCTACCAGGTGCTGTGGCGCTTCGTCGACGACCTCATCGCCGAGCGCGGGCCTGACGCCGGGAGAGGCGACCTGCTCGACGACCTCATCGCCGCGCAGACCCGCGGCGACCTCACCGCCAAGGAGCTGCGCCAGATGCTCGTGTTCCTGTTCGGCGCGGGCTACGACACCTCGAAGAACCTGCTCACGCTGCTGATGGACTCGATGATCGCACACCCGGCGATCTGGCAGCGCTGCGCGCAGGATCGCGAGTACTGCCGCAAGGTGGTGCGCGAGCAGCTGCGGCTCACCAGCCCGTCCAACACCTATCGCGTCACCACCCGCGACCTGACCTGGGAAGGCGTGACCATCCCGGCGGGCACCATGCTGCTGTTCCCCCTGGGTATCTCGGGCCGCGACCCGGAGCTGTTCTCCCGCCCGCTGGCGTTCGACCCCGACCGCGCGGACCGCACCGCCCCGCTCGCCTTCGGGCGCGGCATGCACATCTGCCTCGGCCAGTTCCTCGCCCAGGCCAACGTCGAGGAGGCCACCCACCTCATCGCCCGGCGCCTCACCAACCCGCGCCACGACGCCCCGCCCACCTGGCGCAGCTTCTGCGGGGTGTGGGGAATCAAGTCGCTGCCGATCGCCTTCGACCCTGCCCCCTCGCCCGCCCCCGACCGCGCGCTGGAGCCCGCCGGCCGATGACGGGCGCCAGCGCCAAGCCGGCCCGCCGCATGGCGACCCGCCGGTCCGCCACCCACGACGCCCTGCTCGACGCGGTGGAGGCGATCATGCACGAGGAAGGCTATGCCGCGCTCACTTCGCGCCGGGTGGCGCTGCGCGCGGGCATCAACCAGCAGACGCTCTACTATTACTTCGCGACGATGGACGCGCTGCTGCTGGCCGCCTACCGCCGCCGCACCGGCGCGATGCGCGCGCGCGTGGAGGCGGCGCTGGCGCAGGAGCGGCCGCTGCATGCGCTGTGGGCCTGCTTCTCCGACCCGTTCGACGCGGCGCTGACGATGGAGTACCTCGCGCTCGCCAACCACAACGAGGCGGTGCGGGGGGAGACCGTGGCGTTCGGCGAACAGCTGCGCGCGCTGCAAGTCGCGGCGCCGGCGCTCTCGGGCCTGCTCCCGCCGGACGCACCGGCCCATCCGCTCGGCCTGGTCATGGCCCTGACCTGGGTGGCGCACCTGATGGGCTTCGAGGCGACGCTGGGCCTGCGCGGCGGTCACCAGGAAGCCACGGCGCTGGCGCAATGGGCGCTCGGTCGGGTCGAGCCCTAGGCGGCGTGGACAAATTGGGACGTCCGGTTTCGCCCCACCCTCCCCCTTGGGGGAGGGGAACCATGCGAAGCATGGTGGAGGGGCACGAGCGGTTTGCGTGACCTTCACCGGCAGGAGGTTCTGCTGCGGGCCAACGCGATGACACGCAAACCGAGGGTGCCCCTCCACCACCCTGCGGGTGGTCCCCCTCCCCGTTCCGGGGAGGATGGCTACGACGGCTTACGCCCCCTTGCGGCCATAGGCAAAATCCGCGACCGTTCGTGAAAAGGAGTAAAAATGGTGGGTTTCTTTGGCGTGCTGGCGCATGGGAAAATTACCACAGATCGGCTAGAAAAGAACGGCGAGGTGCCCCGAGGATTTTACGTTTGGAAATATAAATTTGCAAAAAATTACCAAATCGCGATCGAAAAGTCTTTTTCTCAGGTAATAAAGGATTTTGAGAGTCGGTATAAATCTATGGGTATATCTGAATCGGAACTTTCCCTCGAATGCGACCAAGTGTGCAAGGTATCCCCTTTTGCGCTTCTGAGAAGGCCAGAGGGATATGCTTTCTATATAGATTAACTCCCGACCTTCCTTGTTTGGTTCGACTGTAGCAAATAAGGTCGAAGGCAGTTATGTCCGCTTCCCACCCATTTCGGTCATTCCGTCGACACGGAATTTGTCCACGCGGCCTAGGCCGAGGCCGCCGGGGCGGTCGGGGCTGGCGCGGCCGCCGCCGCCCTCTCGTTCTCGGCCGCCAGCTTGCGCGCCAGCACCGCGCAGACCATCAGCTGGATCTGGTGGAAGAACATCAGCGGCAGGATGATCGCGCCCACTTGCGCGGCGGGGAACAGCACCCCGGCCAGCGGCACGCCGGTCGCCAGGCTCTTCTTGGAACCGCAGAACAGCAGCACGATCCGGTCCTCGCGCGGGAAGCCCAGCGCCTTGCCCGCCAGCGTGCCCGCCACCATCACCACCGCCAGGACGGCGAGCGAGAGGACGGCGATCAGCGCCAGCTCCCCCAGCGTCACCTTCTGCCACAGCCCCTCGATCACCGCGGCGCCGAACGCGGTGTAGACCACCAGCAGGATCGAGCCGCGATCGACGGTGCCCAGGACCTTCTTGTTGCGCGTCACGAAGCCGCCGATCCACGGGCGCAGGAAATGGCCGGCCAGGAACGGCAGCAGCAACTGCACGGCGATGGTGAGGACCGGGTCGGCGGAGAAGCCCTGGCTCTGCCCGGTGATGAACAGCGCCGTTAGCAGCGGCGTGATGAAGATGCCCGCGAGATTGGAGAACGAGGCGCTGCACACCGCCGCGGCGACGTTGCCGCCGGCGATCGCGGTGAAGGCGATCGACGACTGCACGGTCGAGGGCAGCAGCGTCAGGAACAGCACCCCGGTCGCCAGCGACGGCTCCAGCCCGGGGATCGCGCGGATGCCCAGCCCCAGGACCGGGAACAGCCCGAAGGTCACCGCGGCGACGGTCAGGTGCAGCTTCCACGCGCGCGCGCCGTCGACGAGGGCCTGGCGGGAGAGCTTGGCGCCGTGCAGGAAGAACAGCAGCGCAATGCCCGCGTCCGCGACCCCGCCGGCGATCCCGGCCCAGATCCCCCGCGCCGGCAGCACCGAGGCGAGGCCCACGGTGCCGACCAGCAGCAGCAGGTAGGGGTCGATGTTCAGCCGGGCGAGCAGTCCCTTCATCCGTGCGCGATCCTTTGCCTCACAGCCACTTGTTCTCGCGATACCACTGCGCGGTGGCCCTGAGCCCCTCGCGGGTCTCGACGCGCGGTTGCCAGAGCGTGGCCGGAACAGCGGCCTCGGGCGAGACCACCCAGTCCGGATGGCTGAAATAGGCGGCACGGTCGAGCGTCATTTTCGCGCGGGGGCCGCGCAAAAAGTTGTCGAGGCGCGCGGCGCGGGCCAGCATCGGCTGCGACAGGCCGATCACGCGCGGCCGCTTGCCCAGCGCCCAGCCGATCGCCAGCGCCGTCTCGTAGTGGTCCCAGCCCTGCGGCTTGCCGTCGTCCGGCTCGAACACGCGCCCGCTCACGCTGCCCACGCCGGGCAGGTCCGAGGGAACCAGCGCCACCAGCAGCCGCGCAAGGTCGTCGACGTGGATCAGCGAGGCGCGCCCGTCGCGCGGCATCGGCATCACCCCCCAGCGCGCGGCGCGGAACAGCTCCAGCATCTCCTTGTCGCGCGGGCCGTAGATCGCCGGCGGGCGCACGATGGTCCAGTCGAGCGGGCTGGCCATCAGCAGCTTCTCGGCCTTGGCCTTCGAGGCCCCGTAGGCCGAGAGCTCCGGCTGGCGCGCGGAGAGCGAGGAGACCTGGACGAAGCGCCGTACGCCGCCGGCGATCGTCGCCTCGATCAGGTTGAGCGTGCCGGTGACGTTGCCCGCCTCGAAGCCGGCCGCGTCGGGCGCGTTGACCACGCCCGCGACGTGGATCGTCGCCTCGGCGCCGCGCACCAGCTCGGCCAGCGCCGCGTGGTTGCCAAGGTCGCCGCCGATCCACTCGACGCGAGCGCGCTCGGGCTGGCCGCGCCGGGTCAGCGCGCGCACGGCATAGCCGCCGGCGAGCAGCGCCTCGAGCGTGGCCTGGCCGACGAAGCCGGTGGCGCCGGTCAGCGCGACGACGGGACGGGCGCCGCTCACGACTTGAGCACCAGCTGGTCGCGGTGGACCACCGCCGAGCGGGGCGCATAGCCGAGCACCGCCTCCTGCTCGCTCGAATGCAGGCCGACGATGGCGGCGCACTCGGTGGCGCCGTACTCCGACAATCCGTGCGCGAGCACCCGCCCCTCGGGATCGAGGATGGCGACCGGATCGCCGCGGGAGAACACGCCTTCGACCGCCGTGACGCCCTTGGCGAGCAGGCTGGAGCCACGCGCCAGCGCCGCCGCGGCGCCCGCGTCGACCACGAGCCCGCCCTTGAGCCGCAGCCGCCCGCCCAGCCACGCCTTGCGCGCGCCGGCCCGGCGCCCGCCGGAGCGGGCCCGGGGCACGAACAGCGTGCCGATGCCCTCGCCGAAGATGCGCGCCAGCGGGCGCTCGTGCTGGCCGTTGCCGATCACCAGGCCAATGCCCGCCAGCTCCGCGATCTCCGCCGCCTGCAGCTTGGACACCATGCCCCCCGAACCCAGGCCGGAGTTCGATTCGGTGCTCGCCATGGCATGAATCTGCGCGGTCACGCCTTGCACCACCGGGATCATCCGCGCGTCGGGAAGCCGGGGATGGCGATCGTAGAGGCCGTCGATGTCGGAGAGCAGGACCACCGCGCTCGCCTGCGCGGCCTGCGCCACGCGCGCGGCCAGGCGGTCGTTGTCGCCGAAGCGGATCTCCTGCGTCGCCACCGAATCGTTCTCGTTGATGACCGGCACCGCGCCCGCGTCCAGCAGCCGCGTCAGCGTGGCGGTGACGTTGAGGTAGCGGCGGCGGTCCTCCAGGTCTTCCAGCGTCAGCAGCATCTGCGCCGCGGTCAGGCCGTGCCCGGCAAGGAGCTCGGCCCACAGGCCCGAGAGCGCGATCTGCCCGACCGCCGCGGCCGCCTGCGCGTCGGCGAGGCTGCCGCGCCCGCCCTTCTCCAGCCCCAGCGTCGCGGCGCCCAGCGCGATGGCGCCCGAGGACACCACGATCACGTCCTGCCCCCGCGCCCGCGCCTCGGCGATCTCCGCCACCAGCTGCGTGAGCCACGCGCGCCGCACCCCCTGCGGCCCGACCAGCAGCGCCGAGCCCACCTTGATGACGAGGCGGGGCGCAAGGGCGGGGTCGGCGAGGTCGGGGAGTCGGGCGATGGGCATGGGAGCGCCAGCCTCTAGGGGAAAGCCGGGGCGGTGGAAAGCCGCAGCGTGCCGCGATGCGGCGATGCGGCCTCTTGACAGGATTAACCACTTCGGTTATAAGCTCCGACACCGACTTCGGTCGGTCCAGCGGCGGGGCGGGGGCGTGAAGCTGACGTTTCCCTCTCCCGCACGCGGTCGGCGCCCGGTTGCGGATTGACCGGACAACAACCGCCATACCGGATGCGTGGATGAACGGGGGTATGCCCCCAGGGTCGATGGAAGGGGCGGGCCCGCTCCATCATCCCCGCGCACCGCAGGGCTGGCCGGGAGCATCGCGAGGTCTGCCCCTCACCGGCCGAGACGCAAGATCAAAGGCAAGACCCGGCATGTCGCCTGAAGCCGGCGGCCCCCAGCGCCGGCCGCAGCCCGTCCGCTGTCCTCCGTTCTGGCGTTATCCCGGGCTCGCCGCCGGGCGATCGGGCATGCCCGCCTGCCGCCGTACCGCGGCCGCCCCTTAACCGCCTCGCTGCCGCCTCCGCGCGGAGCCGGCGGTCAGAGCGGCGACCAGGGCTTGTCGTCGGCTTCCTCGCGCTCCCCCTCGGGACGCTCGGTCACCGTGGCGGCGGGCAGGTAGTCGATCACCGCGTCGAGCAGCTGCGACATGCCCTTGCCGGTCGCGCCGGAGATCGGGAACACCTCGTCGGCGCCGGCCTTGAGCAGTTCGCGCGCATAGTCCTGCGCCAGCGCGTCGTCGACGAGGTCGACCTTGTTCAGCGCCACCAGCCGCGGCTTCTCGTCCAGCCCTTCTCCGTAGGCCTCCAACTCCTCCTCCACCACGCGCATCGCCTCGACCGGGTCGGTGCTGGAGATGTCGATGAGGTGGACCAGCACGCGGCAGCGCTCGATGTGGCCGAGGAAGCGGTCGCCGATCCCGGCGCCGTCGGCGGCACCGGCGATCAGGCCGGGGATGTCGGCCAGCACGAACTCGCGGTGCTTGTGGGTGACGACGCCGAGCTGCGGGCGCAGCGTGGTGAAGGCGTAGTCGCCGACCTTGGCCTTGGTGTTCGACAGCTTGTTGATGAAGGTCGACTTGCCGGCGTTGGGCATGCCCACCAGGCCGACGTCGGCCAGCAGCTTCAGGCGCAGCCAGACCCACAGCTCCTGCGCCGGCATGCCCGGCTGGTGCTGGCGCGGCGCGCGGTTGGTGCTGGTCTTGTAGCTGGCGTTGCCGCGCCCGCCCAGGCCGCCTTCGAGCAGGACCACGCGCTGCCCGGCCTCGGTGAGGTCGGCCAGCACCGTCTCGCGGTCCTCGTCGTCGATGATCTGCGTCCCCACCGGCACCTTGACGACGAGGTCCTTGCCCGCCGCGCCATTGCGGTTCTTGCCCATGCCGTGGCCGCCGCGCGGCGCCTTGAAGTGCTGGGTGTAGCGAAAGTCGATCAGCGTGTTGAGCCCGGCCACGGCCTCGAACACCACGTCGCCGCCCTTGCCGCCGTTGCCGCCGTCGGGGCCGCCGTACTCGACGTACTTTTCGCGCCGGAAGCTGACCGCCCCGGGTCCGCCCGCGCCTGCACGGATGTAGATCTTGGCCTGGTCGAGAAAGTGCATGGTCCGTCGCTTCCGGCGCGTCGCGCGCGCGCTTCCATCGCGACCGGGTCCCGGCCGCCGGGTTGATGTCCCGCTATACGCCGCTGGCCGCAGATAAACAAAAAACCCGGCCGCGTTGCGGACCGGGTGGCGCCCGGACACCCGAGCATGCCTCGATTGGATACTGGTGGAGCCGAGGGGGATCGAACCCCTGACCTCGTCATTGCGAACGACGCGCTCTCCCAGCTGAGCTACGGCCCCGTTCCAGTATCGAGCCCGATCGTCCACCATGCCGGCGGACCGCGTCGGGAGCGCCCCCTTAGCGAAGAGAACCCGCGCGGAAAAGGGCAAAAATGCAGGCCGGGCGTTTTCCCGCCGGCATCGGCCTTACTGCGCGTAGCCCTTGGGCTGCGCCATCGTCTGCTCCGCCGTCGGCCGCACGGTGATGAGGCCGTTGCTGCTTCCGTAGCGCGACTGCCAGGCGGCGAGGTCGGCGCGGTACTGCTCGTAGGCGTCGAAGAACTCCTTGAACGGCGCCTCCAGCTTGGCCAGCCCCTTGTACGAGTACGCCTCGAACTGCGAGGGATCGACCGTCTGCAGCTCGGCGCTCAGTTCCATCGCCGCCTTGCAGAAGCCGGAATCGACCGGCGGCAGCGAGAAGAAGTTGTAGACCTGCGTCTGGTACGTCTCGCGCGCGACGGTGGCGGCGCGGCCCGCGTGCTGGGTGCGGAAGCTGGCGTCGATGTCGCGGCTCGCGCGGTCGAGCGACTTGTCGTAGACCTTGAGGAAGCGCTTGTAGCCTTCCAGGATCGGCGTGTACTCCGCCTCCACGCAGTTGAGCGCGGCGACGTTGTAGCCCGAGCGCAGGTTCCACACCGCCTGCGAGGTGGAGATGCCGTAGTTCACCGTATGGCGGGTGCCGTCGTTGCTGACCGGCGGGATCGTCATCTCGTCCGGCGCGCCCATCGGCGGCGTCGGCTTGGGCGGGATCACCACGACCGGGGGCGGCGGCGCCGGGGGCGGCGGCGGCTTGGCGCAGCCCGCCAGCGCGGCGAGCGTCACTGCCACGGCCGAGCCCGCCAGCAGGGACAGGCGGTGCCGCAGATCCTGCTGGCCCACCCGCTTCTCAGTACCTGGGTTCAACGCTCGTTCTCCATCGCACCGCCGAGGTCTAGCGGTGCCGGCCGGCAAAGGAAATGCCCGGTGCGACGAAACGCACCGGGCATCGAGCTTATCCGAATCGGGGCTGTGGATTACTCGGCGCTGACCGGAATCCGCACCGTTACAGCCCCCGGCCGTGCCGCCGGATCAGTCCCGCCGGATCAGTCCCTCTGGCCCAGGAAGCTCAGCAGGAACTGGAACATGTTGATGAAGTCCAGGTAGAGGCTGAGCGCGCCGAGCACCACGGCCTTGCCGACGAAGTCGGTGCCGCGAAGCTGGGCGTACT
This sequence comes from Novosphingobium soli, assembly GCF_042432915.1. Classification (NCBI taxonomy): domain Bacteria; kingdom Pseudomonadati; phylum Pseudomonadota; class Alphaproteobacteria; order Sphingomonadales; family Sphingomonadaceae; genus Novosphingobium; species Novosphingobium soli. The sequence goes on along the minus strand of NZ_JBHLWK010000001.1, from coordinate 126,580 downwards.
GGTTCTTGAGCATCTGCGTGTCGTAGGCGGTGAGGCCCGCGAAGATCAGCACGCCCAGGATCGAGATCACCAGCTGCAGCACGCTGGACCCCACGAAGATGTTGACCAGCGTGGCGATCAGGATGCCGACAAGGCCCATGATGAGGAAGGTGCCGAAGCCCGACAGGTCCTTCTTCGTGGTGTAGCCGTAGAGGCTCAGGCCCGCGAAGGCGGCCGCGGTCGCGAAGAAGGTCGTCGCGATCGAGGTGGCGGTGAAGACCAGGAAGATGGTCGAGAGCGACAGGCCCATCACGGCCGCGAACGACCAGTAGAGAACCTTGAGCGTCCCTTCGCTGAAGCGCGCCGCGCCGCCGCTGATCGCGAAGACGAAGCCGAGCGGGGCGAGCATGATGACCCAGCGCAGCGGCGTGGTCATCACCGCGGCCGCATAGCCCGACTGTGCGAAGAGCAGCGCGACGATGCCCGAGAGCAGGACGCCCGATGCCATGTAGTTGTAGATCGACAGCATGTGCCGCCGCAGACCCGTGTCGTATGCGGTCCGGCCGGCGGTGCGCCCGTCGAGGCTCGGAGACGCACCGAAGCCCGCACGGGGCTGGGGGTCGTTCCAATTCGCCATTTCTAACTCCCTTTCGCGGAAAACCTGCACGATGCGGTCCCGCACGAAGGGGAATATCGTCCTGCGCCCGGCAAGATTCAAGGAAAACCGGAAGCCGCCCTTTGTGACAAAGTGTAAAGCGCGCGAGGTGCGTGCTGCGGCGTGAGCGGGGCGTGGCGGGGCAGGAGTTCGCGGCCTGCCCCGCCGCCCTCTCCGCCCCGCTCAGCCTGAGCCTGTCGAAGGCCCCGCGGCGAGGCGCGAGGGTCCATGCTTCGACAAGCTCAGCATGAGCGGGGTGTGTGAGGCGAGCGCAGGTCGCCGCCTGCCCCGCCGCCCTCTCTCCTCCCCGCTCACCATTAACGGGTGTGGGAGGCGAGCGCAGGTCACCGCCTGCCCCGCCGCCCTCTCCTCCCCGCTCAGCCTGAGCTTGTCGAAGGCCCCGGAACTGAAGCCTTCAGGTCAGCCCTGCCGGGCGGCGGCGGCCATCTCGGCGTTGCGGTCGCGCGCCGCGGCCATGGCGCGGGCGACCACCGCCGCCAGCGCGCCGCCGGCATCGAGGACGTCGAGCCCGGCGCGGGTGGAGCCGCCGGGGCTGGCCACCTTGTCAGCCAGCTCGCCGGGCGAGGACGGCGAGGCGGCGGCGAGCAGCGCGGCGCCTTCTGCCGTGGCGAGCGCGAGGCGGCGGGCCTGCCCCTCCTCGATCCCGAGCGCGATGGCGCCCGCGGCGAGCGAGTCGATGAAGCGGTAGACGAAGGCGGGGCCGCACCCGGCCAGCGCGGTCACCGCGTCGAACAGGTGCTCGCCCGCCAGCCACTCGGGCGTGCCGAGCGGCGCCATGAGCGCGGTCACCGCGGCGCGGCCGGTCTCGTCGAGGCCCTTAGCGTCGAGCGCGATCGGCGAGCGGCCGATCGCCGCCGCGAGATTGGGCATGATCCGCACCACCGCCCCGGCCTGCGGGAAGCGGGCCGCGAGGCTGGCGATCTCGACCCCGGCGAGGATCGAGAACAGCACGCTCTCGCGCCCGACCAGCGGCGCCAGCGGGGCCACCACCTCGTCCAGCCCCTGCGGCTTGACGCCCAGCAGCACCGCATCGAAGCGCCCTTCCGCCGGCAGCGCCCGCAGCAGGGTCACGCCCTCGGGGACCGCGTCGCGATGGGGGTCGACCACGGTGAAGCGCGCCGCGGGGATGCCGCCCGCCAGCCACCCCGCCAGCATCGCGCCCGCCATGTTGCCGCAGCCCACCAGCAGGATGCTCTGAAATCGCTCCATGTCCACTCCACCTCGCGCGGCAACGATGCCGGTCCAGGCCGCGGCTTAGGCCAGCCCCGGCCGGGTGCCAAGGCCCGAGGCGCAGGCGCTCAGGCCTCTCCGGCGGCGTCCACCAGGGCAGCGGCGAGCGCCTCGGCGGGCGTCTTGTCGCCCCACAGGATGAACTGGAACACGGGATAGAAGCGGTCGCATTCCTCGATCGCGGCTTCCACCACCATCTGCGCCTGCCCGGGACCGAGCAGCCCGTCGGGGCCGAGCATCAGTCCGTGGCGGTAGAGCACGACGCCGCCGTTCGACCAGACGTCGAAGTGGCCCAGCCAGAGCTGCTCGTTGATGAGCGCCAGCGCCTCGAACACCGCCTGGCGCTTGGGTTCGGCGATGCGGATGTCGGGTAGGCAGAGAAGCTGGAGCACCCGATCCTCCGGGCGCCAGATCGCCTGGATCTGGTAGCTCGCCCAGGCCCCCTTCACCTCGGCCGAGATCTCGTCCTCGCCCGAATACTCGAAGGGCCAGTCGCGGGCCTCGAACAGAGAGGCCAGCATCTCCACGGGTGCAGCCTCGTCGTCCCGGTCGATCTCGTCCTGAACCGTCCTCATAACTTGTGACATCTGCCCTCCGCAAAGACACAGCATGGATGGTGCCTCGGGCCGGGGCAGCACAATCCACCGGCCGGCATCGCCTGCGAATAACTGCACAAGCCTGTGAACAGGATGTGGATAAAATGAACAATCGTTAACGCACGGCGCCGCCGTCATTTGACGGAGAGCGGGTCCACCACTTGCCCGGCCGGGCTGGTCCAGGGCAGCGCATCGGGGAAGCCGTCCTTCTTTGCCTCCGCCAGGAAGGCGCTGGCCGCCTTCTGCGAGGCGAAGGGGCCGACGAGGATGCGGTTGGTGCGGCCCATCTCGCTGACGAAGGGCTCGCGCCCCTTGAACAGCGCGGGATGCTCGCGCGCGTAGCGCCGCCAGTCGAAGGCGATCGCGACTTCGCTGCGGCCGACGCCGATCTGCACCCAGATGCGGCTGGGGTGTGCCGGCGGCGCGGGCTTCTTCGCCCTGGCTTTGGCGTCTTTGGCGTCCTTGGCGTCGGCCGCCTTGGCGTCGGCGGCCTTGGTCTTCGCGTCGGCAGCCGGTTTGCCCTTGGCGGCCGCCGGCGGGGCGGCGGGCTTGTCCGGAGCGGGCGCGGGTTCCTCGGCCTTCGGCAGCTCGATCCTGGGCGGCGGGGCGGCGGGGGTGATCTTCCGGATGTCCACCGCGCCCGATACCGGCGCCGCCTCCACCGCCGGCTTGCCGAGATCGGCGAAGATCTCCGAGAGCGAAAGCTGCCGCGGCGGGGCCGCGGGAGCCGGCGTCGGCGTCGGCGTCGGGGGGGCAGCCGGAGAGGCGGCGGGCGCCGGCGCGGGCCTGGGGGTCGCCGCGACCCGCGCCGTCGCCGTCGAGGCGGGCAGGTGCGCGAGGTCGAAGCCCGGGGCCGGCGCACGCCGGGTGGCCGCTGCCGGCGCCTCCGCCGGGCGAGGCAGCGGCGCAGCAGGGGTCGCGGCGGGCGTCGTCGGCGGCGTCGGCGCAGGTGCCGGTGCCAGTGCGGGTGCGGGTGCCGGTGCAGGCGCCGATCGGGTCACGGGCGGCAGCTCGGCGCCCGGGGCCAGCGGCGGAAGCTCGATCCCGGCCCGCTCGATCGCGGGCTTGGGCTCGGGCGGCACCACGCGGTCGGGGTCGGCGGCGGCCACCTCGGTGCGGCGGACCGGGCGCGCGGCTGCCGGTGCCACGGCCTCCTTGCGGCTGCGCGCGCGCGATCGGGCCCGGCCGGCCGCGGTGTCCGCCCTGCCGAGCCGGGTGGAGGTGCCGCCGCCGAGCGCGTCGCCCTTGGGGATGAGGCCGGCGCCCGCCGCGGTCGGGCTGGGCGGGGCATAGGCGGCGATGCGCGGATCGTCGCGGCCGATCTCCGAGGCCCGCGGGAAGCGGCCGAGATTGGCCGCGGCGGCCTGCTGCGCCTTGGTCAGGCGCGGCATGTAGCGAAGGTAGGGAGCGATGTTCTGCGCCAGCGGCGCGGGCAGGATCTTGCCGGCGAGATCGACCGCCTCGGCGGTGTCCCCGCCGATCGCGAGCGTGAAGGCGCGGGCGCGCCAGCCCGGCTTGTCCTGCCGGTTCAGCAGCGGCAGCAGCGTGGCGTAGGCGCCGTCACCGTTGCCGGCGATGGCCTGGCTGATGCCGAGGCGGATGCGCACCTCGTCCGCCGCGGCCCCGCTCAGCGCCGGCAGCGCCAGCGCATAGGAGCGCTGCGCCGCGGCCCCGTCGCCGACGAGGTCGTAGGCGAGGCCCCGGTCGGCGGCGATCGCGGCTGGAGTCGCCCCGGCCCGGTCGGCCGCCTCGAACTGGGGGATGGCGCTGACGGGATCGCCGGCCAGGACATAGGCGCTGCCCAGCCCCGCCTTGACCCGCGGGTTGGCCGGGCTGATCTCGTCGGCGCGGCGGTAGAAGCCGATGGCGGCGTCGGAATCGTTCAGCCCGCGCGCCGCGTCGCCGGCCTCGATCAGGGCCTGGACGTTGCGCGGATCGCGGCCGATCTGCGCCAGCGCGGCGTTGAGCTTCCTGCTGTCCTCGCTCGGCAGCGCCTGCACGACGGGTCGCGAGACCGCGGCGACGCCCTGCCCCGCCGCACCCGCCGGCCAGGCGAGGACGCCGGCGAAAGCCGCTCCGGCCAGGAAGCGCGATACCATCCGATTCACCCGCAGATCCTTCGTCACCCCAGACGCGCCGCCCATGCGCCGGAATAGATGAACCCGGCACGAACGCAAGAACCCTGCGTCCGTAGCGCCCTGCGTTGAACGAGGTTATCCGCGATGCGCAGCGTCTATGCTGCACCAGAGAATGGAGGTGATTAGCATCGAGACGAACACTGCAATTATGATCGTCATGGCGTGCCTGGCGTTCACGACCCTGGTTCTCAAGGTCGTCGAAATGTCGCGCAAGCCGTGATGCCATAACGGGAGGGGGACGGGCTGGCACCTGTCCCCCTAACGATGAGGGGCGCACCGCTGGCACGGTGCGCCCCTGCTTGTAGAATAGGGGTGAAAGACATCTCACCCGAACACTGCGACCAACGATATAGCGCGCCGGATTGGCTGTTGCAACGAGCCGTCAACTCTTCGACCCGGCCAGCGCCGGAGCGCTCGCGCGGAGGGTGGATGCACCGGCTGCGCCCCTGCCTTGCGGCAGGGGCGCAGCACCTTATTGGTTGTTCTGGCGGCCGAGGAAGCGGGGGATGCTGATCGATCCGCCGTCGTTGTCGTCGTCGTCCGGCGCGTCGGCGGCGCCGGGCCGCGGGCGCGAGAGGTTGGTCATGCGCTCGAACAGCGTGCTGCCGCCGCCGGCGGGCTTGGGCCGCGGCGCGGCGGGCGGCTGCGCCTCGGTCATTCCCTGGCCGCCGTCGAGCAGCAGCTCGTCCTGCACGCGGCCGCGTGGCGGGGCCGCGGGCGCCGCCGGCGGGACCGGGTCGGGCTCGGCCTGCGCTTCGAAGCCGAGGTCGAGCGGCTCCTTCTGCGCGCCGCCGCGAAGGCCGGCGAAGCCGGAGTAGCTGCCGGCGGCCGGCTGGTCCTGCGCCTCGTCCGCGGCGCCGAGCTCCAGCTCGGACGCCGGCTCATAGGGCTGCGCCGGAGTGGCGAACGCCGCCGGCTGCTGCTGCGGGGCCGGCTGCGGGGCCGGGGCCGCGGCAGGCGCCTGGTAGGCGGCGGCGGGCGGGGCGTGGACGGTCGGCCGCACCGGCCCGCGCGAGGCGCCGAGGTTGAGCGGGCGCGAGGCGATCTCGGCCTGCTCGGTGGTCTGCTCGATGCCGGTGGCGACCACCGAGACGCGGATCTTGCCCTGGAGGTCGGGATTGAAGGCCGAACCCCAGATGATGTTGGCATCCGGGTCGACCAGCTCGCGGATGTGGTTCGCGGCCTCGTCCACCTCGAGCAGCTTCATGTCGTCGCCGCCGATGATCGAGATGATGACGCCCTTGGCGCCCTGCATCGAGACGCCGTCGAGCAGCGGGTTGGCGATCGCGCGCTCGGCCGCTTCCAGGGCGCGGTTGGGGCCTTCGCCCTCGCCCGTGCCCATCATCGCCTTGCCCATCTCCCCCATCACCGAGCGGACGTCGGCGAAGTCGAGGTTGATGAGGCCCGGCATGATCATCAGGTCGGTGATCGAGCGCACGCCCTGCTGGAGCACCTCGTCGGCGAGCGAGAACGCCTCCTTGAAGGTGGTCTCCGCCTTGGCCACCAGGAACAGGTTCTGGTTTGGGATGACGATCAGGGTGTCGACGTGCTTCTGCAGCTCCTCGATCCCGGCGTCGGCCGCGCGCATGCGGCGCGTGCCTTCGAACATGAAGGGCTTGGAGACCACGCCCACCGTCAGCACGCCCTTTTCGCGCGCGGCCTGGGCGATGATCGGCGCCGCACCGGTTCCGGTGCCGCCGCCCATGCCGGCGGCGATGAAGACCATGTGGACGCCGTCGAGCAGGCGCTCCAGATCCTCGCGCGTTTCCTCGGCCGCGGCGCGACCCACTTCGGGACGGGCGCCGGCGCCGAGCCCCTGGGTGATGTCGGGACCGAGCTGGATGCGCGTCTCGGCGATCGAGTTGTTGAGCGCCTGTGCGTCGGTGTTCGCGACGACGAAGTCCACGCCTTCGATCTGCGCGTGGATCATGTTGGCGATGGCGTTGCCGCCGGCCCCGCCGACGCCGATCACGAGGATGCGCGGACGAAGCTCCTCGATCGCCGGCGGTCCGATGTTAATGCTCATTTCGCTCTCCTGCAGGCACGTCGCGCGAGGAAAATTCCTTGACCACTCTGATTGCACGCTTCGATTCATCGACGCAAAGTGTCACGACCCTTTGTCCACAGCCAAAGCCGCCGTTTCCGCCAGTTTCCCGGCATCCGTCGCCGCTGTGGAACGGCTCGGCCCGCGATCCTCACGCCCGCTCAAAAGTACTCGCGCAGGGCGTGGTAAACGCGCCCGACCATCCCCAGGCTCCCGAGCTTGACGGTGCGGGTGTGGCCGCGCCCCAGCGCCCGGATGTCGACCGGGTCCGCCGCGGCGTAGAGGACCAGCCCCGCCAGGGTCGAGAAGCCCGGCTTGACGTGGGCCTCCGCCAGGCCGGAAAGCTGCGCCACCCGGCCGATGCGCACGGGCTTGCCGATCGCCGCCTGCGCATAGTCGGCCAGGCCCACCAGCTCCGCGCCGCCGCCGGTGAAGACCACCTGCTTGCCGCGCTGGCCGGTGAAGCGCATCGCCTTGAGCGCCTTGTTCACCTCCTCCATCAGCGTGCCGAGCTGGCCGGTGATGACGCCGATCAGCTCGGCGCGCGGGATGCGGTTCTTGTCGTCGGCATGGCGCGCGATCGGGCCGGTGCCTTCCTCGCCGGGTGCGTTGACCGGGATCATCTCGCGGTGGTCGTGCGGGCTGGCGATGGCCGAGCCGTTGACGCACTTGAGGCGCTCCGCCTGGAAGCGGCGGATGCCGAAGGCGGAGGCGATGGCATCGGTGATGTCGGCCGAGCCGATCGGGATCGACATCATGTCCTTGAGCATGCCCTGCTCGTAGATCGCGACGTTGGTGACCTCGCCGCCGAACTCGACCAGCGCCACTCCCAGGTCCCGCTCCTCGGGCGAAAGGCAGGCATGCCCCGCCGCGATCGGCGAGCCCACCACCGCCTCGACCTCCAGGTGCGCGGACTGCACCGCCTCGGTCAGGTTGCGGATCGGCGCCCCGTCGGCGAGCATGATGTGGATGTCCACGCCCAGCCGCTCGGCGTGGAGGCCCTTGGGGTTGGCCACCCCGTGCGCGCCGTCGAGCCGGTACTGCGCGGGCTGCGCATGGAGCACCATCCGCCCGTCGGGCTGGATCACGTCCTTGGCCGAGATGAGCAGCTGCTCGATGTCCTCCTGCTCGATGCGCCGGCCGCCGATCTCGGCGTCGAACTGGTCGATGCGGCTGGCGAGCCCGGCGCCCGAGCAGCCGATCCAGACCTTCTGCACGGCGGTGTCGGCCATCTTCTCGGCACGGTCGATGGCGTCGCGCACGGCGTAGGTCGCGGCGGCCATGTCGGTGACGTAGCCGCGCTTGATGCCCTGGCTCGCGCGGTGGCCCGACCCGAGCACGACCATGTCGCCCACTTCGTTGATCCCGGCGACGATCGCAGAGATGCGGAAGGAGCCGATGTTGACCGCGCCGAAGACGCGGGTGATGCGCGGTGCGGGCATTAGCGGGGCCTCCTGGTCACTGCTGTTCCTCCGTTGCGCCGCCGGTGCGCGGCACCGAGCCGGCCTTCAGGGCGAGTTCCTGCCCGTCCTGCTCCGGCACGCGCAGGTAGATGCGGTCCTTGGCGCGCATGTCGAACGCGGTCACCTTGCCGCCGATCAGGCGATTGGTCCCGTCGAGGCGCGCGAAGGTGACGAGCGCGCCGGCCGAATCGCGCTCGCCCTCGGGCAGCGCCAGGACCTGGCCGGAGCGGAAGGTGAGATTCCAGCGCCGGTTGCCGATCCACTCGGCCTCCTGCACCCGCGGCTTGATCGCCGGGGCCGCCTCCAGCAGCGTGCCCAGCGCCATGACCTGCTGGCCGGCGCCGGGACCCGAGACGATCAGGCGGCCGCCGGCGTCCTTGCGGCTGATCGCTTCCAGCTCGTGCCCGGTCTCGTCGATCAGCACGAAGCGGTCGGCCTTGCGCAGCACCGCATGCGGCGCGCGCTCGACGATGTCGATCACCAGCGTGTCGGGCAGCTGGCGGGAGACGCGCGCATCCTTGACCCAGGACAGCCCGAGCAGGTCCTGCCGCAGCCCTTCCAGGTCGACCAGCGGCATCGCGCGGTCGCGCTCCGCCAGCGCCTTCTCGTAGACCCTGAGCTGGTTGATGTTGCGCACCCCGCGCACTTCGACCCGCTTCACCTCGAAGCCGGTCTGCCCGGCGACGAGCGCCATCTGGTGCCCGGCGAGCCCCGGCAGCCCCGCGAAGGAGGCGACGACGCAGACCAGCGCCGCCGCGCCCGCCAGGATCGTCACCAGGAAGATCCGGTGCAGCTGCGCTTCGGTGAACGGCAGCCAGCCCATCGCCATGTCGAGCGCCGAGCCGGTGCGCGCCTTGGCGGCGCGGACCTTGCGCTGCGTGCCCTGCGCCGCCGCCGCCTTGCGGGCCGTGGTGCCCTTGCGCCGGATCGTCTGGCTCATGTGCCCGCCCCGCCGGCTCCCGCCCGGCCGGCTCCGGAGGCGCGGTTCGCGTCGGCCAGGGCCTCGGCGATGATCGCCTCCACCAGCTCGGGATAGTCCATGCCGCAGGCGCGCGCCTGCTCGGGGACCAGGCTGAGCGGGGTCATGCCGGGCTGGGTGTTGACCTCCAGCAGGAACAGGCCCTCGACGCCCTGGCTGTCGTCCCAGCGGAAGTCCGAGCGGCTGGTGCCCTTGCAGCCCAGGACCTGGTGCGCGCGCAGGGCGATGTCCTTGCAGGCCTGCGTGATCTCGTCCGGGATCTCGGCCGGGCAGACATGCTCGGTCATGCCGTCGGTGTACTTGGAATCGAAGTCGTAGAAGCCGGACTTGGGCTTGAGCTCGGTCACCAGCAGCGCCCGGTCGCCGATGACGGCCGTGGTCAGCTCGCGGCCGCGGATGTAGGGTTCGGCCAGCAGTTCGTCGAACTCCTGCCAGGGCCCCTTGGCGTCGGGCGCGACCGGGTTGCCGTAGTTGCCTTCAGCGGTGACGATGGCGACGCCGACCGACGACCCCTCGTTGACCGGCTTGAGCACGTAGGGCCGCGGCAGCGGGTCGCGCGCGTGGATGTCCGCGCTCTTCACGACGCGGCCGCCGGGCATCGGGATGCCGTGGGGGACCAGCGCCTGCTTGGTCAGCTCCTTGTCGATCGCGATGACCGAGGTCGCCAGGCCGGAGTGCGTGTAGGTGAGCCCCATCAGGTCCATCATGCCCTGCACCGTCCCGTCCTCGCCGGGAGCGCCGTGCAGCGCGTTGAACACCACGTCGGGCCGGATCTCCGCGAAGCGCAGCGCGACGTCGCGGTCCATGTCGATCCGGGTGACCTTGTGGCCCTTGCCTTCGAGCGCCTGGGCCACGCCCTCGCCGCTCATCAGCGAGACCGGGCGTTCGCTCGACCAGCCGCCCATCAGGACCGCGACATGAAGGGGCTTCAGGCTCATGAATTCAGACTCGTTCGGTAAAGCGGGGTTTGCAGGTCGCGGACGGCTTCGTCGCAGTCCTTGTCCCATGGGAAGAGGCCGTCGTCGACGCCGGGCCAGACGATCTGCATGGCGCGGGTCATCTCCTCGCCCTCGTGCTCGGCGAACCACATGGCCGAGTTGAAGTAGTAGGGCGTCAGGCACTCGGGCTCCACCTCGCGCAGCACGCAACGGTGGCCCTTGAGCAGCCCGTCGATCTCCTTCCAGTCCTCCAGCACCAGCCCTTCCCGGCACATGTCGAGCACGCCGTTGATGACGGCGGCGGAGAGCGCGGTGGAGAAGCCGAAGACGATCACCTCCGGCTGGCTGACGGTGCGGCGGAAGCCCACCGAGTAGGCGAAGCGCTCCTCGGTCCCGCCCTCGTCGTCATCCCGGTCGTCGTCATCCCGGTCGTCGTCGTAGTCGTCGTCCACATCGCCATGGTCATCGTCGTCCTCGGCGGGGCCGACGACGGTGATGTGGCAGCCGAACTCCTCGACGTTGTCGAGGATCTGCTGCTCGTAGCGGGAAAGGCGGTCGTCCCTCATGGCCGGCGGCCCACGCGCTGGATCTCCCATTCGAGCTCGACGCCCGAACCCGCGCGCACGCGGCGGCGCACTTCCTCGCCCAGCGCCTCGATGTCCTCGCTGGTGGCATCGCCGGTGTTGAGCAGGAAGTTGGTGTGCTTCTCGCTCACTTGCGCCCCGCCCAGCGCGAGCCCGCGGCAGCCCGCCGCGTCGACCAGCTGCCAGGCCTTGTGCCCCTCGGGGTTCTTGAAGGTCGAGCCGCCGGTCTTCGAGCGCAGCGGCTGGCTCGCCTCGCGCGCGGCGGAGATGCGGTCCATCTCGGCCTGGATCGCGGCCGGCTCGCCGGGGTGCCCCCGAAAGCGCGCGGCGACCACCACGGCATCCTCCGGCAGCGCGGAATGGCGGTAGGTGTAGCCGAGATCGGCATTGCCGAGCGTCACCCGTTCGCCCGAGCGCAGGACGATGTCGCAATCGACCAGGATGTCCTTCACCTCGCGGCCATAGGCGCCGCCGTTCATGCGCACGAAGCCGCCCACCGTGCCGGGGATCGAGCGCAGGAACTCGACTCCGGCGATGCCGGCGTCGCGCGCGGTCGAGGAGACCAGGATGCCCGAGGCGCCGCCGCCGCATTCCAGCGTGACCGCGTCGCGCGCGGCGACCTGGGCGAAGGCCTTGCCGAGGCGGATCACCACGCCGGGCACCCCGCCGTCGCGCACGATCAGGTTGGAGCCGAGGCCCAGCGCCATGACCGGGACCGCCGCGTCGAGGCCGCGCAGGAAGTCCTGCAGGTCGGCGAGGTCCTTGGGCTCGAACAGCCATTCGGCATGGCCGCCGGCCTTGAACCAGACCAGCGGAGCGAGCGGGGCGTTCGGGGTCAGCTTGCCGCGCACGCCGGCTGGATCGACCGGCGGCGTCATGCCGCCCTCCGCCCCTGGATCGCGGTCGCGAGGCCGGCGGCCCACTTGGTGATGTCGCCCGCGCCCAGGCACACGACCATGTCGCCGGGCTGGAGCGTCTCCGCGAGAACCGCGGCCAGCGCCTCGGGCCCCTCGACGACCTGCGCCGAACGGTGCCCGCGCGCCTTCATGCCCGCGACCATCGCGGCGCTGTCGACGCCCTCGATCGGCAGCTCGCCCGCAGCGTAGACCGGCGCGGCGTAGACCACGTCGGCGTCGTTAAAGGCGCCCTGGAAGTCCTCCATGTGGTCGCGCAGGCGGGTGAAGCGGTGCGGCTGGACGACGGCGATGACCCTGCCGCCGAACACGCCCTCGCGCGCGGCGGCGAGCACGGCGCGGATCTCGACCGGGTGGTGGCCGTAGTCGTCGATCACCGTGGCGACGCCGCCCTCGAGCGCCACTTCGCCGACCTTGGTGAAGCGGCGCTTGACCCCTCCGAACTTGGAGAAGCCGGTCTGGATGCAGCGGTCCGAGCAGCCCATCTCCACCGCCACGCCGACCGCGGCGAGCGCGTTCTGGACGTTGTGGCGGCCGGGCATCGGCAGCTCGATGCCCTCGATCCGGCGGAACGACCCGTCGCGCTGGCGCAGCGCGACGTCGAAGCGGTTGCCGCCGGGGATCGGCGTCACGTTCTCGCCCCGGATGTCCGCCTGCGCCGAGAAGCCGTAAGTCACCACGCGGCGGTCGCGCACCTTGGGGATGATCGCCTGCACTTCGGGATGGTCGATGCACAGCATCGCCGCGCCGTAGAACGGCACGTTCTCGATGAACTCGACGAAGCTCTCCTTGATCCGGTCGAACGAGCCGTAGTGGTCGAGGTGCTCGGGGTCGATGTTGGTGACGATGGCGATGGTGCCGTCGAGCCGCAGGAACGAGCCGTCGCTCTCGTCGGCTTCCACCACCATCCAGTCCGAGGCGCCGAGGCGGGCGTTCGAGCCGTAGGAGTTGATGATGCCGCCGTTGATGACGGTCGGGTCCACCCCGCCGGCGTCGAGCAGCGCCGCGACCATCGAGGTCGTGGTCGTCTTGCCGTGGGTGCCGGCCACCGCGACGGTGTTCTTGAGGCGCATCAGCTCGGCCAGCATCTCGGCCCGGCGCACCACCGGGATGCGGTGCTCCAGCGCGTAGACGACCTCGGGGTTGTCACGCTTGACCGCCGTCGAGGTGACGACCACCGCCGCGCCCTCGACGTTCTCGGCGACCTGGCCGAGCATGACCTTGATGCCGCGCGCGCGCAGGCCCTCGACCACGTAGCTCTCGGCGATGTCGGAGCCCTGCACCGAATAGCCGAGGTTGTGCATGACCTCCGCGATGCCGGACATGCCGATGCCGCCGATGCCGACGAAGTGGATCGTACCGATGTCGGTGCCCACGCCCTTCATGCGGCGGCTCCCGGATGGATCGGGGCGAGAGGGACCAAGTTCCGCTCGTCCTCGGCCCTGCGCGGCGGGAAGGAGCGGGCGATCACGGCGCCATCTCCCGCGCCAGCGCTTCCCCGCCCTGCGGTGCGCTGGCCTTCTCCAGGCGGATCACGTCCATGATGGGCGCCGCGCCGAAGCTCTCGACCAGGTCCGCGAGGTCCTTCGCGGCGCGCGGATAGCCGCAGTTCCATGCGGCATGCGCGGCGTTCGCCAGCGTCTCGGGGTGCTGGGCGATGGCCTGGATCTGCAGGCACAGGTCCTTGGCCATGCGCTGGTGGATCTCGGCCTGCTCGCGCAGCAGCGCGTTGCGCTTGTCGCCGCCGTAGCTGTCCGGATCCTCGGTCGTGACCGGCGGCTGGCGCAGCACCCGCGCGCCGCCGCCCGCCACCATCTCGCGCGCGTTGGCGCTCTGGTGGTCGTCGGTGGCGTAGGGCAGCGGGATGAGGATGGCCGGCCGGCCGACGGCCGTGAGCTCGGCGATCGTCGAGGCGCCGGAGCGGCCGATGAAGAGGTGCGCGCCGGCCAGCCGCTCGGCCATGTTCTCGAAGTAGGTGGCGAGCTCGGCCGGGATGCCGTGCGCGGCATACCGCTCGCGCACCCGCTCGATGTCCTCGGCACGGCACTGCTGGATCACCTGCAGGCGCGAGCGCAGCGCGGGGGGCAGCATCGCCAGACCATCGGGCACCACGTCCGAGAGCACGCGCGCGCCCTGGCTGCCGCCGGTCACGAGGATGCGGAACAGGCTGTCCTCGGCGAACTCGGGAAACGGCCTGTCGCGCAGCGCCAGGACGTTCTCCCGGACCGGATTGCCCACCAGCGTGACCTTGGATTCGAGCGCGGGGTCGAGGCGGTCGGTCCGCTCGCTGGAGGTGGCGATGGCATCGACCTTGGCGGCGAAATAGCGGTTCACGCGGCCGAGCACGGCGTTCTGCTCGTGCAGGACCGTCGGCAGCCTGGCCGCGCGCGCGGCGAGCAGCGTCGGCAGCGCGGGATAGCCGCCGAAGCCGACCACGGCGGTGGGCGCGAAGGTGTCGAACAGGCGCAGCGCCATCCGGCGGCCCTCGAGCACCCCGGCGGCGCCCTTGATCCAGCCCAGCGGGTTGCGGCCGGCGATCCGGCCGGGCGGCAGCACGTGGGCGGGCAGGTAGTCCGGCTTGCCCGGGATGGCGGCCCCGCGCTCGTCGGTCACGAGGGCGACGTGGTGGCCGCGCGCGTGCAGCTCGGCCGCGAGCGCGAAGGCCGGGATGAGGTGTCCGCCGGTCCCGCCCGCGGCGAGGACGTAGTGGCGGGAAACCAGGCTCATTGGAAATCTCCGATGGCGCGCAGCGAAAACTTCTCGCGCTGGATGAACGGATTGCGCCGGGTGACGGCGAGCAGCAGCCCCATGCTCAGGCACATCGCCACGGTCGACGAGCCACCGTAGCTGATGAGCGGCAGGGTCATGCCCTTGGAGGGGAAGAGCTGCAGGTTGACGAGGATGTTGATGAAGGCCTGGCCGCCAAACTGCGCCGCGAAGCCGGAGGCGGCGAGCACCGTGAACAGGTCCTCCTCCTCCACCAGCCGCAGGATCACGCGCGCCAGGATCGCGAGGTAGAGCACGACGATGACCATGCAGGCGAGCAGCCCGAACTCCTCGCCGACGACCGAGAAGATGTAGTCGGTGTGCGCCTCGGGCAGCGCCATCTTGCGCGTGCCCATCCAGAAGCCGAGCCCGGTCCAGCCGCCGTTCAGCAGCGTGCGCTGGGCCAGGTCGACCTGGTCGAACGCGGTGCCGCCGAACAGGAAGTTGTCGATGCGGTTGCGGCCGTTGTCATAGGTGAAGTACATCAGGACGAGGCCGATCAGGCCCGCCCCGGCGAACATCCCCACCCTCCGGACGTCGATCCCCGAAAGCAGGATCAGCACCAGGAACGCGCCCGAGAACAGCATCGTCGATCCGAAGTCCGGCTGCAGCATCAGCAGCAGGCCGAGCACGCCCATCAGCCCGAAGCAGATGCCGACGACCGGGATCTGCGGGTCGCGCGCGCGCCACGAGATGATCCAGGCGAGCAGGATCGGGAAGCCGCACTTGAGGAATTCCGAGGGCTGCAGCGAGATGCCGAAGCGCAGCCAGCGCTTGGCGCCGTTCACTTCCGAGCCGACCAGCGGCACCAGCACCAGCGCCGCCAGCATCGTCGCGGCGAGCAGGATGCCGAAGCGGCGGGCGTTGTCCTTGCTGAGACTGGAGGCCCAGAACATCGCCACCAGGCCCAGGATCTGCCAGCGCATGTGGAGGAAGAAGAAGTAGAGCTGCGGCAGCTTCTCCGCCGCGGTCGACAGCCGTCGCGCGCTCGCGGGGGAGCCCGCGGCCACCGCCACCGCGCCGATCGCCATCAGGATCAGCACCAGGACCATCGTCGTGCGGTCGATCTCCTGCCACCAGATGGCGATCTGGTTGCGGCGGTTGCGGGCGTAGCGCTGGGCGCCGGGCTGGGGTGCGAGGGTGGCCATCACGATTGCCTTTCGGCGTCCTCGTCCGGCGCCAGCAGCGCCTCGACGATCTGGCGGAACGCCTGCCCGCGCGCCTCGTAGTCGCGGAACTGGTCGAAGCTGGCGCAGGCGGGCGAGAGCATGACCACGTCGCCCGGCCTCGCCTCGGCCATCGCCTGGCGGATCGCCTCGGCCATCATCTCGGAGCGGTGGACGCGCATGTGCGGCGCCAGGATCTCGGCGAAGCGCGGGCCGGCATCGCCGATGGTGTAGGCGGCGGCGATGTTGCCGAAGAAGGGCACGCACTCGTCCAGGTTGTCGCCCTTGGGCAGGCCGCCCAGGATCCAGTGGATGCGCGGCTCCGGGTCGGGCGGGAAGGCGGCGATGGCCGGCGCCGTGGAGGCCGGGTTGGTCGCCTTGCTGTCGTTGATGTAGGTGACGCCGTTCGCCACCGCCACGCGCTCCATGCGGTGCGGCAGCCCGCTGAACGTGCGCAGGCCCTTGCGCCACTGCGCCTTGCGGATGCCCAGCGCTTCGACCAGGGCGACGGCGACGGCGGCGTTCTGCAGGTTGTGCGGCCCCTGCAGCGACGGCCACTCGGGCTGGATCGCCAGCAGGTCCGCGCCGTCCACCAGCCGTACCAGCCCCGGGGCGCGCCGCGCCGCCTCGATGTGGGCGATGGCGCGGGTCTCCTTGTCGCCCATGCCGAACACCGCCTGGCGCCCGCGCTCCTGCATGGCGAACAGGCGCGCCTTGGACGCGGCATAGGCCTCGAAGCCGTCGTAGCGGTCGAGATGGTCGGGCGTGATGTTGAGCAGCGCCGCGGCCTCGCAGTCGAGGGTATGGGTGATGTCGATCTGGTAGCTCGACAGCTCGAGCACGTAGACCCCGCCCTCCGGCAACGGCGCGGTGCCGAGCACGGGCACGCCGATGTTCCCGCCGACGCGCGCTGCGACACCCGCGGTCTCCAGCAGGTGGTGGACGAGCGAGGTGGTGGTCGACTTGCCGTTGGTGCCGGTGATGCCCACCACGCGGTGCGCGGGCAGGCTGGGCCGGGCCAGGGCGAACAGCTCGATGTCCCCGATCACCGGCACGCCCGCGCGCGCCGCGGCCTCGGCGATCGGATGGCGGTTGAGCGGGATGCCGGGGGAGACCACCACGCCGTCGTAGCCGGCGATGTCGGCGGTGACCGGGTCGGCCAGTTCGACCTTGCCGCAGTCGGTCCACTCGCACAGCTGCTGGCGCGGTTCGTCCCGGCTGTCCCAGGCCATCACGTGCGCCCCGCTCTCCACCAGCGTCGCGACCGCGGCGAGGCCCGAGCGGGCAAGGCCGAGGACCGCGTAGCGCTTGCCGGCGAAGACGGGGGAGACGATCACGCGCCCGCCCTTCCTATCGCAGCTTCAGGGTGGCGAGGCCGAGCACTGCGAGCACGATCGAGATGATCCAGAAGCGGATCACGACCGTCGATTCGCGCCAGCCCTTCTGCTCGAAGTGGTGGTGGATCGGCGCCATGCGGAAGACGCGGCGGCCGGTACGCTTGAACCAGAGGACCTGGATGATGACCGACGCGGCTTCCAGCACGAAGAGCCCGCCGACGACCGCCAGCACGATCTCGTGGTGCGCGGCCACGGCGATGCAGCCCAGCGCTCCGCCGAGCGCGAGGCTCCCGGTGTCGCCCATGAAGACGGCGGCCGGCGGCGCGTTGAACCACAGGAAGGCAAGGCCCGCGCCCATGATCCCGGCGCAGAAGATGGCCAGCTCGCCCGCCCGCGGCACGTGCGGGATGCCGAGGTAATTGGCGTAGTCCACGCGCCCGGCGAGATAGCAGATGATCGCGAAGGTCCCGGCGGCGATGATGACCGGCATCGTCGCCAGCCCGTCGAGCCCGTCGGTCAGGTTCACAGCGTTCCCCGCGCCGACGATCACGAAGGCAGCGAAGACGTAGTAGAACGGCCCCAGCGGGATGTACCGGCCCGACAGGAACGGCACGTAGAGGTTGGTGTTGAGCTGGCTGACGATGATGTAGGCGGCGATGCCGGCGACGACGAACTCCAGCAGCAGGCGCAGCTTGCTGGAGAGGCCGGCATGGTGCCGCTTGGTCACCTTGTCGTAGTCGTCGAGGAAGCCGATCGCCCCGAAGCCGACCGTCACCGCCACGCAGGCCCAGACGAACGGATTGGTCACGTCCATGAACAGGACCATCGAGCCGAGCAGCGCCGTCAGGATCATCAGGCCGCCCATCGTCGGCGTGCCGCGCTTGGCGAGGTGGCTCTGCGGACCGTCCTCGCGGATCGGCTGGCCCTTGCCCTGGCGCACGCGCAGCATGCTGATGAACTTGGGGCCGATGATAAGCCCGATCAGCAGCGCGGTCATCAGCGCCGCCCCCGAACGGAACGTCTGGTAGCGGAAGAGGTTGGACAGTCCCTCGTAGTGGAACCAGTCTGCGATGAGATACAGCATCTTGCGGGCTTTCGCCCCTACCCTTCCTGCTTGCTGAGCGCCGTTACGAGCGCTGCCAGACCCACCGAGTTCGAGCCCTTGACGAGGATGGCGTCATCCCGCTCCAGCCCGAACGCGCGCAAGGTTTCGACAGCTTCCTGCACATTCGCGCAATGGGCGAAGGGCACTTGTTTGCCAAGCGCGCCGACCGGCGATTTCCCCAATTCCGCGGCCAGCGCGCCCATCTCCTCGCCGACCAGCACGGCATAGTCGATCCCCGCTTCGGCGACCGGGCCGGCCAGCGCCGCGTGGTAGTCGGGGCCGTGGCTGCCCAGTTCCTTCATCGCGCCCAGAACCGCGATGCGGCGGCGTGCCGGCGTGCGCGCCAGCTGCGCCAGGGTGGCGCGCATCGAAGCGGGATTGGCGTTGTAGCTCTCGTCGATCAGCAGCGCCTTGCCGCCGGCCACCGCGATCTCGATCCGGGCGCCGCGGCCGGCGAGGCCGCCCATCTCGGCCAGGGCGACACCGGCGGAGCCCAGGTCGCCGTTGACCGCGCGCACCGCGGCCATCACCGCCAGCGAGTTGATCGCCTGGTGCTCCCCCGGCGCGGCGACGGTGTAGCACAGGCGCCGGTCGCCCATGTCGGCGGTGACCAGCGAGCCGCCGCCGATGGCGGGAACGGTGTCGAGCAGCCGGACGTCGGCGTCCTTCGACTGCCCGAACGAGACGACGCGGGCACCGCAGGCCAGCGCCGCGGCGCGCAGCCGCTCGCAATGCGGGCTGTCGGCGGGAATGATCGCGGTGCCGCCCTCCTCCAGCCCCTGGAACACTTCGGCCTTGGCCTCGGCGATCGCCTCCTCGCTGCCCAGCATCTCGATGTGCGCGGGCGCGATGGTGGTGATGATGGCGACATGCGGGCGCACCTGGCGGGTGAGCGCGGCGATCTCGCCCGCATGGTTCATGCCCATCTCGAACACGCCGAAGCGCGCCCGCGCCGGCATCCGGGCCAGGCTGAGCGGCACGCCCACGTGGTTGTTGTAGCTCTTGACCGAGCGATGCGCGTCGCCCCGGCTGGCGCGGTCGAGCGCGGCGAAGATCATTTCCTTCACCCCGGTCTTGCCGACCGATCCGGTGACCCCGATCACCGGCCCGCGGGCTCGCGCGCGCGCCGCTGCGCCCAGGCGTTCGAGCGCCTCCATGGTGTCCGCCACCAGGATGTGCGGCCCGTCCACGGGCCGGTCGACCACGGCGGCGGCGGCGCCCTTCTCGAAGGCGGCGGCAACGAAGCGATGGCCGTCCATCGCCTCTCCCTTGAGGGCGAAGAACAGGTCGCCGGGCTGCACGTCGCGGCTGTCGATCTCGACACCGGAGACGGTGAACTCGGCGCTGGCGGTGCCTTTCACCGCGCGGGCGAGGGACTGCGAATCCCACAGCACCAGCGGGTTGTCTTCGGGCGCGGTCACGGGCCAATCGAGGATCCGGGCGACAGCGTTCATCGTCTTTCTACCTTCCCAGCGCGCCGGCCATGTCCCTGGCCACGGCGACATCGTCGAATGGCAGGACGCGCAGATTCTCGCCGCTGCCGATGATCTGCCCCTGTTCATGCCCCTTGCCCGCGATGAGCACGATGTCCCCCGCCGCTGCCTCGCGCACCGCCAGCCCGATGGCGTCGCGCCGGTCGCCCGCCTCGACCGCGGCGGACGTCATGCCCGCCAGCACCATGGCCCGGATCGCGGCGGGATCCTCGCCGCGCGGGTTGTCGTCGGTGACGATGGCGAGGTCGGCGCCGGCGCTGGCGACGCGGCCCATCTCGGGGCGCTTGCCCTGGTCGCGGTCGCCGCCGGCGCCGAAGACGACGATCAGGCGTCCCGAAACGTGCGGCCGCAGCGCCGCGATGGCGGCTTCCAGCGCGTCGGGCGTATGGGCATAGTCGACGTAGACCGGCGCCCCCGACGGCGTGATGGCGGCGCGCTCGATCCGCCCGCGCACGGTGACGAGGCGCTTCATCGCCTCGAAGGTCGCCCCCGCCTCGCCCCCCGTCGCCAGCACCAGGCCGGCCGCCACGAGTGCATTAGCGGCCTGGTAAGCCCCGATCAGCGGCAGCTCTATGATCCGCGACGCGCCCGCGTGTTCGATCTCCAGCTTCTGCCCCAATCCGCCGGGAACCCGCCCGAGGAGCCGGATTCCCTCGCCGCGGGTCCCGACCGTGAAGACCTGGAGCCCACGCCCGCGCGCATGCCCGATCGCCCGCTCCGACCAGGGATCGTCGGCCCAGATCACCGCCGTGCCCCCTTCCACGACCACCTCGTCGAACAGGCGCATCTTGGCCGCGAAGTAATCGTCCATGGTGGCGTGGTAGTCGAGGTGGTCGCGGCTGAGGTTGGTGAACGCCCCGGCGACGACCCGCGGCCCTTCGCTGCGGAACTGCGACAGGCCATGGCTGGAGGCCTCGTAGGCGACGTGGGTCACCCCCTCGCGCGCGAGCCCCGAGAGATTGGCGAGGAAGGTCGCGATGTCCGGCGTGGTCAGCCCGGTCGAGACGCTCTCGTCGCTGGTGGTGACGCCCAGGGTGCCGATCGAGGCGGCGCGCTCGCCCGCCATGCGCCAGAGCTGGCGCGTCAGCTCGACGGTGGAGGTCTTGCCGTTGGTCCCCGTCACCGCCACGATCGTCTCGGGCACCGGCGCGAAGAACGGCGTGGCGAGGCGGGCGAAGAGCCGGCGCGGCTCCGCGTCGGCCAGGTGGACCGCACCTGCCACGCGCGCCTCCGGATGCGCCACGATCGCCACCGCGCCGGCCTCCACGGCCGCCGCGATGAAGTCCTCGCCGTTGAAGCGCGCGCCCCGGAAGGCGCCGAAGACGGTGCCCGGCGCCACCTTGCGATGGTCGATGGCGAAGCCGGTGACGTTCTCGTCGGTCCCCACCGGGTCCAGCCCGGCGGCAGCGCAGAGGGCGGACAGCTTCATTCTTCGGCGTTGCCTCCCGGGATCAGCGGCTTGAGGTCGGTGATGTCGATGTCCCGCGTCTCGTCGGGCATGACGCCGAGCAGCGGCCCGATGCGCGGCACCACCCGCTGGATCACCGGCGCGGCGTTCCAGGCGGCGGTGCGCTGGAACGAGGTCGCCTCCGTCCCCTGCGGCTCGTCCATCATGGAGATCACCACGTAGCGCGGCTTGTCCATCGGGAAGGCGGCGGCGAAGGTCGCGATCAGCGAGTGCTTGCGATAGCCGCCGGCGCCCGGCTTCTCCGCCGAGCCGGTCTTGCCGCCGACGCGGAAGCCCGGGGCATCCGCCTTGCGGCCGGTGCCGTACTGCACGATCATGCGCAGCAGCTGGCGCAGCCGGGCGCTGGTGGAGGCCTTGAACACGCGCCGGCCGGCCGGGACCTGCGCCGGGTCGAGCTTGTGGAGGGTCGCCGGGCGCCAGATGCCGCCGTTGACCAGTGCGGCGTAGGCGGAGGCTAGGTGCAGCGGCGTGACCGCGATGCCATGGCCGTAGGCGACCGTCATCGTGCGCAGCCGCGGCCAGGTGCCGCTCGCCCAGATCGGGAAGCCGCGTGCCGGCAGCTCCACGTAGGGGCGCTCGTTCATGCCGAGCGATTCCATCGTCTTCTTGAGACGCACGCCGCCCAGCTCGTCGGCGATCTGCGCGGTGACGATGTTGGAGGAGTGGATCAGCGTCTCGGGCACGTTGAGCGAGACGCCGTAGTTGTGGGTGTCGTGGATGGTGAAGCCGGCGACGTGGAGCGGCCCGGCCGGGAACCGGCGGCCGAGGTCCGTGATCGTGCCCGCGTCGAGCGCGGCGGCCACGGTGATCGGCTTGAAGGTGGAGCCGAGCTCATAGACCTGGTTGGTCACGCGGTTGAAGCCGTGCGGAACCTCGCCCTCGGCCGCCTGCTGGGGCGTGACGACCATGTCGTTGGGCTTGACGTGGTTGGGGTCGAACGAGGGCAGCGAGGCGAGCGCGAGGATCTCGCCCGTGTCGACATCGAGGATGACGCCGGCCGCGCCCTTGGCCTTGCTGAGCTGCATGGCACGCGCCAGCTCGTCCTCCAGCGCGCTCTGGACACGGAAGTCGATCGACAGGATGGAGGGGCTGGTGCGGCCTTCCTGGCTGACGAGCTGGTCGTTGAAGGCCTGCTCCATGCCGACCTTGCCCTTGCCGTAGCTGTCGACGTAGCCCAGCACGTGCGCGGCCATCGAGCCCTGGGGATAGAAGCGGGTCGCCTCCAGCGGGAACTCCAGCGCCGGCTCGCCCAGCGCGTGGACCTTGTTGGCATCCTCCGGCAGGATCGACTTGCGCAAGTAGCAGGGCTGCCCGGCGCGCAGCCGCGCCACCAGCTCGTCGCGATCGAGATCGGGGAAGATGCGGATGAGCTGCGAGGCCACTTCTTCCGGCCCGTGGATCAGCGCCGAGCCCTCGGTCATCGCCTTGGGGTTGAACCACAGCGAATAGACGCGGAAGTCGCGCGCCAGCGGCACGCCGTTGCGGTCGACGATCTCGCCCCGGGCGGGGATCAGCATGTCGCCGAGCTCGCCCGTGCGCGGCGCCACGCCCGTGAAGCCCAGGTACAGGATGCGCAGGAGCGCACAGGTCCCCACCAGCACGAACACGCCCATGATCCACAAGGTGCGCAGCTTCGCCACCAGCAGGGAGCGCTGGCGCACGTTCACGAGCTTGCGCCGGCCCACGGACACCGTGGTCGGCATCGTTCCCAGCGGGAAGGCGGGCGCGTTCACTGCTTGGCGGCCTCGGCAACCTCGATATGGGCAAGGCGCTTGCCCAGCGCGGCGGCATCGCGCGCGAGCGCCTCCCGCTCGGGGTCGCGCCCTTCGCGTTCGGCACCCGTGACCGCGCCGGGCAGCGCCGCCGCGGTCGCCCCCGCGACCGGCGAGACCATGGCCAGCAGCGAGCCGCCGCCCTCTCCTGCCGGCGCCTCGGCGTTGGCGTAGCGGATCGGCGCCGGCGCGCCCGGCCCGGCCGGCATGCCCAGCGCCGCGAGCTGGCGCTCGCCCTCGATGTACTGGGCCGCGACCGGCGCCTTGTAGCCGAACTCCAGGTCGTTGAGCTGGCGCAGCGCCTGCTGGTTGGAGCGGGTCTGGAACTCGGTCTCCAGGAAGTCGATGTCGCGCTGGACCCAGACCATGCGCTTCTCCGCATCGTGGACCTGGCTCTTGACCGCGTTGACGCGCAGCGTCAGCCCGACCGTCATCGCGCCGCAGACCACCAGGGCGGATATCCAGCCGATCGATCGCACTCGGTCGCTGGTCAGGTTCATGCGGCACTCCTGTGGCTGGGGGAGCCATCGGACTCTCTGGGGGGGGCGTCGGTGCGCACGGCGGCGCGCAAGGTGGCCGAACGGGCCCGGGGGTTGGCGGCAAGCTCCGCCTCGCCCGGCCGCACGGCCTTGGCCACTTTCGCAAACGGGGCGGGCGCCCCGACGGCCTGCGGCAGGTGGCGCGAGGTGGCGCCGCGGGCGCTGCTGGCCTCGCGCAGGAAGTGCTTCACCTTGCGGTCCTCCAGGCTGTGGAAGGTCACCACCGCAAGCCGCCCGCCCTCGCGCAGCAGGACCTCCGCGGCGCCCAGCCCGGCGTCCAGCTCGTCGAGCTCTCCGTTGACGTGGATGCGGATCGCCTGGAAGCTGCGGATCGCCGGATCCTTGGGCGCCGCCTGGCCCTTGTAGGCGGGATTGTAGCCCAGCGCCTTGCGCACCACGCGCGCGAGATCGGCCGTCGTCTGCAGCGGTCTGGCGGCCACGATCGCGCGTGCCACGCGGCGCGACTGCCGCTCCTCTCCATAGAGGTACAGCACGTCCGCGATCTCGCCCTCGTCGGCCTCGTTGACGAAGTCCGCGGCCGAGCCGCCCTCCTGGCTCATGCGCATGTCAAGCGGGCCTTCGGCGCCGAACGAGAAGCCGCGTTCCGCCTGGTCCAGCTGCATAGAGGACACGCCGATGTCCATGACCACGCCGTCCACCTTGTCGATCCCCGCATCTCCAAGTCCCTGGACCATTTCGGAGAACCGGCGCGGGTGCAACACGAGGCGCGGCGGATTGCTGGCGAGTTCGGGCCATTTCCCCGGATTTTCTCGCGCCGCGCGAATCGCGTCGGGATCGCGGTCGAAGGCATGGACCGTCGCGCCGGCGTCGAGCAGGCGGCGGGTGTATCCGCCCGCGCCGAACGTGGCGTCCACGATGAGGTCGCCGCCCTGGGGGTTCAGGGCGGCGACCACCTCCTCGAGGAGCACGGGAACGTGGGGCTGGCCGGGGGCGCTCATGTCGTGCCGCCCCCCGTCATTTCTTGCTCGCCTTCGCCAGCTCCGCCGCCTGGAGCGACCGGCAGGTGGCGATGGCGGCCTCGAAGCCGGGGTCGTCGGAGCGGCGGTAGAGCTCGTCCGGGTTCCAGATCAGCACGCCGCTGCGGCCGATGCCCTGGAAGAACAGCTGGTCCTCCAGCCCGGCCAGGCTGGCGAGCGCCTCGGGCATGGTGAAGCGGCCGCTGCCGTCGAACGGCACCTGCTGGAAGTTGTAGAGCTGCATCGCGCGCAGGTCGCGGTTGAAGGCGGCGCCCGCCGCGTCCGCGCGCGCCTGCTCGGAATCGAGCTGCGCCTCGAACTCGTCGACGCGGGAGAGGCCGAAGCCCACCAGGCACTTCCACTCGGCATGCTTGGCGATGCACAGCATGTCCTTGCCGCTGGAATCGCGCACGGTGGAGCGCAGGACGTTGGGCAGCACGAAGCGGTTCTTGTCGCGTAGAAGCGAGAAGCCCTGCCCGCTGTAGATGTATGGCTGCCCCGCCATGCCCGTCTGTTTCGCCCCGAAATAACCGTCTCGGAAATGACGGAACCCGCGCCCGGAGCGCACCCGCGCGCCGGGGTTCCGCACCCGCGCAGGGCACGGCGAGACTCAGCCATTCCGATTGGCTGTTCTTCTATACCGGGAAAGTTGGGGATCAAAGGGAAAATTGGGGAAAGATAGTGATTTTAAGGCCTGCACCGCGACCGTTCGGCAGGTCCGGCTCGGCCGCAGCGGACGTCTGCGCTGCCGGTCACTGCGCAAACTCCTGTTTTTCAGCGCTTTCACGAGGAGAAATGAGGTAACCCCGTTCATCCCCGATCGTCCCGGGCCGATCCCGCCCGATCCCCGATGCGCCATCAGCCGCCACGCGCGCGAGGAGGCGGCCCAGTAGTGCCGCCCGGGCCTGGCGATCGGCGACCTCCGTGGCGGCATCGAGCAAGGCGGCATCGGCGACGGCCAGAACACGGCCCCGGCCGACCCCGCACTCGGCCAGCACTCCTCCCGCCAGCATGCGGCAGCGCGGCGGCCCGTCCCCAGATTTCCCCGAAGCACGGAAACGGCCGGCCAGATCGACGGGGATCGCCGTCCCCTCGAAGGTGGCCGGGCGCGGGCCGGCGGGCTGGTCCTCGTCGAACTCCAGCACCAGGCCCCAGCGCGCGAGGATGGGCGAGAGCAGCGCGACGTCCTGGGGCCGGCGCGGATCGCCGAGCGCGAAGATCGAGGGGGCGGTGAGCATCGGGTCGGCGAACAGCAGCACGCGCCCGCCGGCGCGCACCCACGTGTCGAGCGCCAGGTTCTCACGCGGGGTCAGGGGTTGCGGCTGTGCGAGGACGAGCACCGCCGCGGGCGGCAGCGGCAGCGTCCCGCCGGGCCCGGCCAGCGTATCAAGCGGCACCACCTCGCCCCGGGCGCGCAGCGCTTCCATTGCCCAGTGCGGCGCGGCCTTGTTCGCGATGAGGCTGCGGATGTCCTCGCTCTCGGCCCAGGCGATCGGCAGGCTGGTGCGCAGGCCGAAGATCGTCGACGGGTCGGATTGCGCCGGTGCCACCGCGTCGCCGCTGCCGCAGCCGGCGCTGGCAAGCGCAAGCACCGCGGAAAGGAGCCGCCTAGCGCGTGGCCTGGACGCCCGGCTCACCGGCTGCCTCTGGCACGCTCGGCGACGGGCTGGGGTCGGCGGCGGGAACCACGCCGATGTCCGCCAGCGGATCGCTGGCCGTCTTGGTCGGCTTGGCGTCCATCGCCACGACCTGCTGGAGCGGGTCCTGCGTGTCGGCCAGGCGCAAGCGGTCGCGGATGATGTTGGCCAGCCCGACGATCAGCAGCATCGCGCAGAGGCCGAACAGCCCGATCTGCAGCCGGTGTACCGCCTGTGAGCGCAGCTCGCGCGCGGTGGGCGGCGCGAAGTGGGTGGGCACCTTGAGCGGCTCGACGAAGTCGTGGTTCTCGATCATGGAGGCGGGAAGCTGCACTCTCATCCGGGCCGGTCTACATCAGCGCGCCAGCCATGGGAAGACCGGCAGGCCCTTCGCCTCCAGCCAGGCGGCGCTGTAGAGCGAGGACAGGTAGCGGAAGCCGGTGTCGCACAGGATCGTCGCCACCCGCGGCGCGGTCCGGCCCTGCGCCACCAGCTGCCGCCCGAGCGCCACGGCGCCGGCGACGTTGATCCCCGACGACAGCCCCAGGCACAGCCCCTCCTCGCTCAGCAGGCGCGAGACCCATGCGAGGCCTTCCTCGTCCGAGATGCGGAACTGCGTGTCGATCGGCGCGCCTTCCAGGTTGGCGGTGATGCGCCCCTGGCCAATGCCCTCGGCCACCGAGTTGCCCTCCGCCTTGAGCTCGCCATGCGCGAAGTAGTTGTAGAGCGCGGCGCCGTGCGGGTCGGTGAGCGCGATGGTGATGGTCTCGTCGAAGGCCTTGAGGCCCAGGCCGGTGCCCGCGATCGTGCCGCCGGTGCCCGCGGCGCAGGTGAAGCCGTCGATGCGGCCGTCCATCTGCTCCCAGATCTCGGGCGCGGTGCTGTCGATATGGGCGCGGCGGTTGGCGATGTTGTCGAACTGGTTGGCCCAGATCGCCCCTTCGGCCTCCTCCGCCAGGCGCCGCGAGGTGTGGACGAAGTGACCGGGGTTCGAGAACGGCGCCGCCGGCACCAGCACCAGCTCGGCGCCGAGCGCGCGCAGCGTGTCCATCTTCTCGCGCGACTGGGTCTCGGGCATGACGATGACCGTCTTGTAGCCCAGGGCGTTGGCAACCAGCGCCAGCCCGATGCCGGTGTTGCCCGCCGTCCCCTCGACGATGGTGCCGCCGGGCTGCAGCAGCCCCTTCGCCTCGGCGTCGCGCACGATCCAGAGCGCGGCGCGGTCCTTCACCGAGGCGCCGGGGTTGGCGAACTCGCACTTGCCCCAGATCTCGCAGCCGGCAGCCTCGCTCGGCCCCTTGAGGAGGACCAGCGGGGTGTTGCCGATGAGGTCGAGAGTGGAGCGCCGGGCCGGCGGGGCGGTAAGCTGGGAGGCCGTCATGGGGCGACAGTTAGGAAGCCCGGGCCCGGCGCGCAAATGTTTTGCGCCCGGGGCCGGACGATTCTGCCGGGCAGCCCAGCGCGACCCCGATCAGTCTTCCTGCGCGATGGTGACCTTGAGGCCTTCCAGCGCGCCGGTCACCGGCACCTGGCACGACAGGCGCGAGTATGCGTTGCGATGGTCGGAGCTGTCGAGCAGGTCGTTCTCGTCCTCGCTCATGGCGGGCAGCTTGTCCATGAAGGCCGGGTCGATGTGCACGTGGCAGGTCGCGCACGAGCAGCAGCCGCCGCACAGCGCCAGCAGCTCGTCGAAGCCGTTGTCGCGGATGACTTCCATCAGGGTGCGGCCTTCGGGCGCCTCGACGCTGGATTCCTCACCCGACTGGTTCACGACGATGATCTGCGGCATGCTCTCGATTCCCCTTTGATACACCCTGTATCATAATGCGCTGGTATGCGCACTTGCCGCAGGCTGCTAAAGGCTGCAACCCTCTTTTGCAAGGTAGCCGAAACCATGGGCCTGACCGCCGACCAACTCCGCCTCGGGCTCGACGCCATCGCCCGCACCGAGCCGGCCATCGCCCGCGCGATCGCGCGGGTCGGCTACCCCGAGCCGCGCATCCGGCCGACCGGCTATGCCACCCTGCTGCGCACGATCGTCGGCCAGCAGGTGAGCGTCGCCGCCGCCGCTTCGGTCTGGGCCCGGCTGGAGGCGCTGCTGGGCGAGGCGATCGCGCCCGAGGCCCTGCTCGCCACCGAGTTCGAGGCGCTGCGCGGCTGCGGTCTCTCGCGCCAGAAGCAGGGCTACGCGCGCTCGCTGTGCGAGCTGGTGGTGGCCGGCAGCCTCGACTTCGACAACCTCCCCGCCGACGACGAGGCGGCCATCGCCCAGCTGGTCCAGATCAAGGGCATCGGCCGCTGGTCTGCGGAGATCTACCTCCTCTTCGCCGAGGGCCGCCCGGACATCTGGCCCGCCGGCGACCTCGCCGTCCAGGCCGGCCTGCACAAGCTCCTCGACCTCGCGGAACGCCCCAGCGAAAAGCGCACCCGCGACCTCGCGGAGCCCTGGCGCCCCCACCGCGGCGCGGCGGCGATCTTCACCTGGCACTGCTACAACAACCCGGCGTTGTGAGGGCGGGCGGGGGGCGTTGTGGGGTTTGCAGGATGGTGGCGAGCTTTGGCATGGTGGCGGGCTTGGGCCGATAGGCGACTGTCGCGTAACCGCTGGGAAACGGGCGATAGCTGCTCGTCTGCTGTGCGGAGAAGCTCATGACGGTAGGATAAATAATCTGCCGGTCGGCCACCGCCCCGTTGTGAACATCAGGTCTAAGTGTCATCACTCTTCCGATGAACGACGTGAATGCAGTTCTGGCCGAAGCTAAATGCTGGCTCGCCGAGCAGCCAAATGCGCTGGAAGGTTCCGCGACTTGGTATGGCTTCAATAATTTTCGCAAGTTTATCGCATCGATAGATGCTGATCCATCGCCATCAGGTATTGAGCGAGCTTGCCATGCATTGGGTTGGCACATCGGCGACCAGTGGGGCGGTTACGACGAACTGCCAATTATTGCGCAATTCAACGACCGCTTTAGGCAGATTTCGAAGGTAAGGCGGCAAACCCCATAAGTCCGCTACCCACCCATCGCAGTCGCGGCGGCCGTCGTTTCGGGCGGCCTGAAACCGGTCCGGCTGCTGTTCGCTGTGGCTCGTGCCGTGGACCGCCTGGAATGGCTATCAGGGGTGGATTTCAGACGGTCGGCTTTTGAACCGCTGATGCGTAAAGCGGACATTGCCACAGACATCAGATTGTGGATGTATGCTGCATGGCTGCTGAATTATGGATCAATGAAAACACGGGCGAGATGCGCATCGGCGATCTCGCGCTATTGCAACCTTATCAGATGAAAGGCTCGATAGAGCCACTGGTAATTGGTTTGCTCGAAGGCTCGCGAGATTATGGCAATGGCTTTGAGTGGCTTTACCTCGGCGGCCTGACGTTCGGCGGGCTACCTGCTCGGCTCTCAATATGTTTCCATAACCGTCGCCTTGAACAAGCATCATGGAGTGTTCGGTTGCCGGATGCACCGACGGAAGCCGGTTGGCCGACGCGGGAAGCCATCGACAGCGAGTTGTCGTTCGTTCGCGAAACATTGGTTCGGGACATGAATATCCATGCGGGGCAGAAACCTTGGGGTGAGGTGTGGAGCAGCTTTGACGCTAAAGGCTTTATGGCAGCTAACGGGCTTCGCTACACCGAGGCATAGTGACCGTTTCTGGTCGGCGGCGTACCGTCCGCTTTTCCGTTGTCCGATAGGGCGCTGATCCCAGTCGAATGACCGCTTCCGGGAAATCTTAATGAGCCGGTGAACGGCGTAGATGGGCGCAAAGCCGCCGCCCCCGGGGCCGAACGCTCTCCCAACCCTCCCCTCAAACCACCCCCTCGATGAACCGCGCCATCGCCACGTCGCGCTGGCTGAGGCCGTCGGCGTCGTGGGTGGTCAGCGTCACGCGCACGGTGTTGTAGACGTTGAACCACTCGGGGTGGTGGTCGGCCTTCTCGGCGTAGATCGCGACGCGGGTCATGAAGCCGAAGGCGGCGTTGAAGTCGGCGAACTTCAGGTCCGCCTCCAGCGCCAAGCCGTCGGCGCGCAAGCTCCAGCGCGGCAGTTCGGCGAGGGCGGCGTCAAGTTCGGCGTCGGTCAGGCGGGCGATGGGCATCCGGGTCTCCTTGGCAGGTCCCTGCCTTTCCCCTAAGGCTCGCGCCCATGCAAGGGGCCGCAATCGCCGCAACCGACCTCGCGTGCCGACGCGGCGACAGGCTCCTGTTCGCGCGCCTCTCGGTCGCGCTCGGTGCGGGCGAGGCGCTGCAGGTGGTCGGCCACAACGGGATCGGCAAGTCGAGCCTGCTGCGCATCCTGGCCGGGCTGGCGCCGGCCTATGCCGGCACGGTGACCGCCGAGGGCGCGGTCGGCCTGCTCGACGAGCGGCCGGCGCTCGATCCGGCATTGCCGCTCGGGCGCGCGCTGGCATTCTGGCGGCGGCTGGACGGGCACGATGGCGACGCGGCGCGGCGGCTCGGGCTGGACGGGCTGCTCGACGTGCCGGTGCGCTATCTCTCGACCGGGCAGAAGAAGCGCGCCGCGTTCGCCCGGCTGCTGGGGCAGGCGGCGCCGATCTGGCTGCTCGACGAGCCGCTCAACGGGCTGGACGGCCAGGCGGTCGCGCTGGCCGAGGCCCTGGCGGCGGAGCACTGCGCCCGCGGCGGGGTGGCGGTGATCGCCTCGCACCAGCCGTTCCGCCTGCCGGGCCTACGCCCGCTGGTCCTGGCGGAGCACGCCGCATGAGCCGCGCCGCCGCCCTGCTGCGCCGCGACCTCGCGCGGCTGCTGCTGGCCGGGCGCGGCGGCGGGGCGCTGCTGCCGGTGCTGTTCTTCCTGTGCGTCGCGATCCTCTACCCCTTCGCGGTCGGCCCCGATGCGCCGTTGCTGGCACGCACCGGGGGCGGGGTGATCTGGGTGGCCGCGCTGCTCGCCGCGATCCTTCCGCTCGACCGCCTGGTGGAGCCGGACATCGAACTCGGCATGTTCGACCAGTGGAGCCTGCGCGGCATCTCGGAGGAGCTGGTCATCGCCGTGCGCGTGCTCGCCCACTGGCTGGGCTTCGGGCCGCCGCTGATGCTGGCCGCCCTGCCTGCCTCGGCGCTGCTGGGGCTGGACGGGGCGACGCTGCGCACGGTGGAGCTGGGCCTGCTGGCGGGGACCCCCGGGCTCGCCGCGCTGGGGGTCACGGTGGCGGCGCTGACCGCCGGGCTGCGCGGGGGCGCGGCGCTGTCGGGGCTGCTGGTGATCCCGATGGCGGTGCCGGTGCTGATCTTCGGCGCCGGGAGCCTCGGTACGGGGGGCGCGAGCGGGCTGGCGCTGACCGCCGCCGCCAGCCTGGTGCTGATCGCCATCGCGCCGTTCGCCGGCGCCGCCGCGGTGCGCGCCGCGCGCGGCTGAGGCCTGAGGGCTGAGGGCTGCGGGCTAAGGGCTCGGGGCTGAGGGCGAAATCGCCGCGGCGTTTGGCCCCTCCCCCGGCGGCGCGCATAGTGCCGGAACGGACCGGAGATGCCGGACGGGGAGGAACGCCATGGAACAACCCAGCGCGCTGATGGCCGCCGCGCAGTCGGCGACCGGGCTCAGCGACTTCGGCGAGGACGGCTTTCGCGAGGGGCTGGAGCGCCTCGTCGCCGCCCTCAATACCGAGGCGCGGCTCAATGCGCTGGGCGAGCACGCCCTGCGCGACCGCATCCTCCTCCACTTGCGCCAGAGGCTGATGGTCGAGGACTGGTACGCGCGCCATCCGGAGATCGAGGAGGAGCGGATCGCGGCGCCGCTGTTCGGCGTCAGCCTGCCCCGCACCGGCTCCTCGGCGCTGTCCTACCTGCTGTCGAGCGACCCCGGGGTGCGCTACCTGCGCGTCTGGGAAAGCTCGCAGCCCTGCCCGCCGCCGGCGACAGTGCAAGGGCCGGACCCGCGCCGCGGCGTGGCGGCCAGTGCCGCCGACGAGAGCCTGCGGGGCGGGAACCGGACTCCCACCGGGATCGACGGCGCGATGGAGTGCCAGGACCTCATGGCGCTCGACTTCCACAGCCAGATCTTCCAGGCCTTCGCCCAGATCCCCAGCTACTCCGAGTGGCTGCTGGAGGCCGACCACGCCGGAACGTACCGCTACGAGAAGCGCGTGCTCAAGCTGCTGCAGTGGGGGGAGCCGGCGCGGCCCTGGCGGCTCAAGGCGCCCACGCACATGCTCTACCTGGACGCGCTGGACGCGGCCTTTCCCGACGCGCGCTTCGTGATGACGCACCGCGATCCCACCGACGTCATGCTCTCGGTGGCGACGGTCTATGCCGACATCATCGGCAAGTTCACCGACCACGTGGACACCGCCTATATCGGCGAGCTCAACGTGCGCTGCTGGTCCGAGGCGATGGCGCGCGCGATCGCCTTCCGCGAGGCGGGGAACGACCACCGCTTCTTCGACATCCACTTCCGCGCCATGCAGCAGGATCCGCTCGGCCAGGTGCGGCGGCTCTACGACTGGCTGGGCGAGCCGGTCTCGCCCGCCTTCGCCCAGGCCATGGCGCAGTGGTGGGACAGCAACGCCTCCGCGGAACGCATGGCCAAGCCCGACCCGGCGCGCTTCGGGCTCGAGGACGGCGCGGTGCGCGCGCGCTTTGCCGACTACCTGCGGCACATGGACCGCTGGGCGGCCTGAACCCCTTTCATCTCCAGACGAGGACTCACACGACAATGGCCGAACCGATCACCGGCAGGTACGAATTCGACGCGGAGGCACGCGTGGCCCAGACGGTCGCGCACGGGCCGCGCTATGCGCCGCTGCGGCTGGAGGAGGTCAGCCCCGAGGGGCAGGAGCAGGTGGACGTGATCCGCGCCGCCTTCTCGATCCCCGAAAGCCGGCCCTTCCCCGACGTCAGCCTCATCACGCTGCGCCATCCCGGCATGTTCAAGGGGCAGATGGTGCTGGGCATCGAGCTGGCCAAGGGCGCGATCCCGCCCCGCGAGCGCGAGCTGGCCATCCTGCGCATCGCCCTCCTCGCCCGCGCCCCGTTCGAGTGGTGCGAGCACGTCGACATCGGCAAGGCGTTCGGCCTCACCGGCGAGGAGATCGAGCGGGTGGTCGAGGGCTCGTCGGCGCCCGGATGGAGCGCGCACGAATCGGCGGTGCTGCGCGGGGTCGAGGAACTGCTCGCCGACCACTGCATGAGCGATGCCACCTGGGACGCGCTCGCGCAGAGCTGGGACGAGAAGCAGATGCTGGAGTTCCCCTTGCTGGTGGGCTCGTATTTGATGACGGCGCTGCAACAGAACTCGCTCAAGATCCAACCCAAGGGCGGCTTCGACTATCGGTGATTCCCGCCGGGGACAGGCTTGTGGATAAGCCGGCAAAACCCGGCATGACCTGATGATACGAGAGGCCGGGCCGCAAGGTTTTCGGCCTCTTTCGTCATCTGCAGCGCGGGGCGGGCAGGCGCACGGCCGATTTGTGGGCGCTGGAAAAGCTCGCTGGATGAGGCGCTTGGCCGCGTCCTGCGCTCTTCCCCCCGCGTGCGGGAAAAAATGGCCGGGGCGGGCAAGGCAAGGAGCCGCCCCGGCCAAGTTCACAGGATGGGAGAAACGCCCCATGACAAGCGTTCCTCCGGGCTTGGTGCAGGCTTGACGAGAGGAGCAAGCCGCGCAACAGTAGCTAATGATAATCATTCGCACGTGCAAGCCCTAAGGAGTCACCGGCATGTACAAGTACGTCGACCGCCCTTTGAGCACCCTCGACGAAGGCTGCCGGTTCCTCGTCTGGTCGATGCGGGCCTGGGTGACGGCCATCGGGCACAAGCGCTGCCCGGCGCAGCTTCTCGCCCCCGCATTCGCCCGCTGGCGCATGATCGGGGGGCTGCAGCCCTTCCACCGCGCCATGATGCTGCTCAACCGCGATGCGCTCGAGACCCTGGCGTTCTGCCCGATGGGCTGCAGCCACGTTTCCGAGCACGAGGCGGTGATCCTGGAACTGATCACCTCGCTGCGCGACCGCGGTCCCCAGGCGACTCGCGAGACGCTGGAGCTGGTCGTGACCGAGGACAGCGTGGGCGACATGCTGGAGACGCTGTCGCGAATCGGCTCCGCACTGGCGATCGCCGGCATCTTCCCCGGCGAGCCGGTCGCCAGCCAGGGCCGCGGCTGACCCGCTTTCCCACGCGCGAGGCTCGCATGCTTCGACAGGCTCAGCATGGGCGGTGTGGGGCGGAGCGCAGGTTCCGTCCTATGCCCGCGCTTCCGTCCTGCTTGGCCTGAGCTTGTCGAAGGCCCAGCGCCGCCCTCACACGTCTTCGCTCAGTCTAGCGGCGCGACGTCTACCGAGAAGAACATGGCCTGCTCGGCGGCACCGCGGAACGTGCCGTCGAGCGGCGCCACATCGGCGTAGTCGCGCCCCATGCCGAGGAAGATGTGGTCGGTGTCCGCCAGTGTGTCGTTGGTGGGATCGAAGCCGATCCAGCCCAGTTCCTCGCCGCACCACAGGTTGACCCAGGCATGCATCGCGTCGGTGCCGACCAGCCGCTCGCGTCCGGGCGGGGGCAGCGTGCGCAAATATCCGCTGACGTAGGCCGCCGGGATGCCGTGCGCGCGCGCGGCGATGATCATGACATGGCTGAAGTCCTGGCACACCCCACGGCGGCGCCGGAACACCTCCGCGGGCGGTGTATCCGTCTCCGTCGCATCGGCATCGAAGGCGAACTCGTCGTGGATGGCGGACATCAGCGCGCGCCCAGCCTCCATCACCGGCATCGTCTCGTCCAGGAACGAGCCCGCCCAGGCGGCGATGGCGGGCTCGGGCTGCGCGATCGGCGAGGCGAAGATGTACGAGGCGGGCGCCAGGTCCGACAGGTCGGGCTTGCGCATCGCCCGCTCGCGCAAGTCGGCGAGGCCCGGCCCGCCAGCGCCCTCGACGAAGAACGGCAGCGGTTCCACCTCCACGGTGAACCGGCTTTCGATCTGCACCTGCTGCGTGGGCGCGCGCAGCGCGAACCGCGCCTCGTTGACGTGGTAGCCGCCCCGGCCCTGCGCCACCTGCGCCGGCTGCGGGTCGAGGCTGAGCCGGTAGCCGCTGACCGTCTGCCCGGTCCAGGCGGCGGGGCGCAGCCGCACGTTGAACTGCGCCATGCTGACCGGCTGGGCGTACTTGAGCGTCGTGATGTGGCTGACCGAGTAGCGCGTCACATCAGCCTCGCGCGCCGTTCCGCATCCTCGCTGTCGAGCGGAAGGAAGTAGCGCGCGGAGATGGCATCCGAGAGCGCCAGCAGCCTGTCCTCGATCGCTTCCAGCCGGCGCGGCGTCATGTCCGCGGCCGCCGCGG
Source organism: Novosphingobium soli (assembly GCF_042432915.1). Lineage (NCBI taxonomy): Bacteria > Pseudomonadati > Pseudomonadota > Alphaproteobacteria > Sphingomonadales > Sphingomonadaceae > Novosphingobium > Novosphingobium soli. The sequence goes on along the minus strand of NZ_JBHLWK010000001.1, from coordinate 91,495 downwards.
CCTGCAACTCGCCCAGCAGGGCGCGCGCGGCCCGCAGCGGCGGCTCCGGCACATTGTCGTCGCGCAGCGCCGGCAGCGCCGCCAGATGGGCGACGATCTGGGCCACCTGGAACGCCAGGGCACGCGGGTTCTCGGGATCGAGCAGCACCAGGTCGCGCACCGGATCGGCGGAGGGGCGCGTCAGGTAGCGGCTGCGGTAGACGATCTGGCTGTCGCACAAGTCCAGCAGCAGGGCGAGCCCCCCTTCCTCCTCGCCCACCGTCAAGCGCCGCGCCATGCGGCAGATCGCCTGCGCGCGCTCCAGCCGCTGCCCCATCTCGAGGAAGCGCCAAGCGTCGGAGCGCACCATGTTCTCCGAGATAAGCCCGGCCAGCGCGCTGAAGTGCTCGGTCAGCCAGCGCGCGCTGCTCAGCATCGACTGCGGGCGGTCGACCGCGATCGAGGGCATCGGCCGGCTCACGATGCGCCAGAAGTCGCGGGCGAAGCGCTCGCGCAGCGCCATGCCCACTTGCTGGCGGCGGCGCATGAGCGTGGCGACTCCGCTCGGCAGGCGCGTCTCGGTGAGCGCGCGGGCGCAGATCTTCGCGACCGAGAGCCGGGCGGTCTCGGCCGAGATCGCTCCCGATTCGACCAGCAGGCCTCCCAGCCGGGGCAGCACGCCGCCGTCGCTGCCGTCGCTGTCGGCCGGGTTGGCGAGGATGGCGCGCACGATGCGCACCATCGCCTCGGCCCGCTCGTTGTAGCGGCCGAACCAGAACAGGTTGTCCGCCGCCTGGCTCGCCAGGATGCCGCCCCCGCGCGAGATCGGCGGTTCGCCGGCGATGCGGCTGGCCTGCTGCTGCACCGGTGGCTTCTCGTCCACCACCCACAGGTCGGCGGAGAGGTCGCCCGGGCCCATCAGCGAGGTCGGCAGCGCGTTGGTCGAAGAGAGGCGCGCGAAGCCGCCGGGCATCACCGTCCAGCCGCCGTCCGCGGTGCGGGCGACGAAGGCGCGCACGGTGAACGGCCGGGGGACGATCCTGCCGTCGATGATGGCAGGCGCGGTGGAGAGGCGGACAATCTCCTGCCCGCAGTAGTCCATCGGCCGGCGCCACAGCGCGTCGATCAGCCGCGCCCGCTCCGCCGCGTCGAGGCCGGCGCCGGCGACCGGCTCGCGGCTCTCCAGCCCCTCGACCCGCTGCCCGAAGGCCGGCACCACCGCCAGCTCGTCCAGCCGGGCGGCGACGGTGGAACTCTCGGCCGCCTGCCCGCACCACCACGTCGCGACATTGGGAAAGATCGGCGGCTCGCCCAGCATGACCCGGCAGAGCCGCGGCAGGAAGGCCGCGAAGGAGGGCGATTCGAGCACTTCGACGCCGGGCCAGTTGACCATCTCCACCCCCCCATCCGCCCAGGCGTCGAACAGGTTGGCGACGCCCAGCTGCGAGCGCGCGTCGAAGGAGAGCGGGTCCAGCGCCGTGGTGTCGATCCAGCGCCACAGCGCATCGACGCGCTTGGGCCCGGCGATGGTGCCGATGGTGAGGCGGCCGTCGAGCACGGTGAGGTCGCGCCCCTCCACCAGCGGCAGGCCGAGATAGCGCGCCAGGTGGGCCTGCTCGGCGTAAGTCTGGTTGAAGCGGCCCGGGGTCAACAGGGCGATGCGCGGGTTCTCGCGCCGGCAGCTGGCGGCGATCCCGGCGCGCATGTGCGAGAAGAAGTCCGCCAGCCGCCGCGCGTGCGCGTCCGCCAGCAGGTTGCCGACGGCGCGCGACATCGCCAGCCGGTTCTCCAGCGCGTAGCCGATGCCGCCGGCGGCGCGAACCCGGTCCTGCAGCACCCGCCACTGGCCGCCGGGACCGCGCGCGAGATCGGCGGCGTAGACGTGGATGAAGCGTCCGCCCGGCGGGGTGCGGCCGATCATCTTGCGCGCGAAGAAGGGGCTGCCGGCCACCACCGCGGCGGGAAGGTGGCCGTCGCGCACCAGCGTCTGCTCGCCGTAGACGTCCGCCGCCACCGCTTCGAGCAGCTCGGCGCGCTGGACCAGCCCGCGCTCGACCCGCGCCCATTCGTCGGCCCCGACGATCAGCGGCATGGCATCGAGCGGCCAGGCGCGCTCGTCCTCGTCGCCCGTCAGGCGGAAGGCGAGCCCGAGGTCCGCGGCGTGCCGGGCCGTTGCCTCCTGAAGCGTGGAGGGATCGCCGTCGGTCGCGGCGGCAAGACCGGCGGCGACCTTGCGCCAGCAGGCGGCGACCGGGCGGCTGGCATCGCCGAACAGGTCCCCGCGCGAAGCCTCGGCCGCATAGCCGTCCAGCCACCCGGAGGAAGTGGCGAGTTCGGGGTCGGTCACCGCGCACCTCGCGCGGGCGCCACGGCACGGACGTGGCCCGGCCCTTCGCCCCGCCCGGTCATGGGTCGGCGACGAGCAGCAAAGACGAACGCCTGGATCATCGCGCTACAATAGCCGCGACGGCCGCCTCAGGTCGAGCGTGTAGGGAAATTCGCTGGGCAACTCCTCGGACGGCCGCTCCAGCGGGCCGGGCGAATGGCCGTAGTCCTGGAAACGGGCCTTGCGCCGGGCTTCCGCCTCGTAGCCGTTCACCGGCACGGTGTCGTAGTTGCGCCCGCCCGGATGCGCCACCTGGTAGACGCAGCCGCCCAGCGACCGGCCGTTCCACAGGTCGTAGATGTCGAAGGTGAGCGGGGCATGCGGCGCCAGCATCGGGTGCAGGCTCTCCGCCGGCCACCACGCCTTGTAGCGCACGCCGCCCACCCCCTCGCCCGGCGCGGTGGTGGTCAGCGGAACCCGGCGGCCGTTGCAGGTGATGACGTGGCGTCCCTCGACGAGGCCGCTGGCCTTGACCTGCAGCCGCTCGGTCGAGCTGTCGACGTAGCGCACGGTGCCGCCGATCGCGCCCGTTTCGCCCAGCACGTTCCACGGCTCCAGCGCGTGGCTGACCTCCAGCGTGACGCCGCCCCCCGCAACCTCGCCGTGGACGGGGAAGCGGAACATGCGCTGCGCCTCGAACCAGGCAGGATCGAACGCGTAGCCCGCGCGCCCGAGGTCTTCGAGGACGTCGAGAAAGTCGGCCCAGACGTAGTGGCCCAGCATGAAGCGGTCGTGCAACTGGGTCCCCCAGCGCACCAGCGGGCCTTCCACCGGCTCGCGCCAGAACCAGGCGGTCAGCGCGCGCAGCAGCAGTTGCTGGGCGCAGCTCATCCGCGGCTCGGGCGGCATCTCGAAGCCCCGGAACTCGACCAGGCCCAGCCGGCCGGTGGGCCCGTCGGGGCTGAACAGCTTGTCGATGCAGATCTCGGTGCGGTGGGTATTGCCGGTCACGTCGACCAGCAGGTTGCGGAACAGGCGATCTACCACCCAGGGCGCGGGCTGTTCCAGGTGCGGGCCGGGGACCTGCGCCAGCGCGATCTCCAGTTCGTAGAGCGAATCGTGCCGCGCCTCGTCGATGCGCGGCGCCTGGCTGGTGGGGCCGATGAACAGGCCCGAGAACAGGTAGCTGAGCGAGGGGTGGCGCTGCCAGTAGACCACGAAGCTTTTGAGCAGGTCCGGCCGGCGGATGAACGGGCTGTCGAGCAGCGTCGGTCCGCCCAGCACGATGTGATTGCCGCCGCCGGTGCCGATCGAGCGGCCATCGACCATGAACTTGTCCGCGGTCAGCCCCACCTCGCGCGCGCAGTCGTAGAGCGTCTCGGTGATCTCCACCGTCTCGCGCCACGTGGCGGAGGGGTGGATGTTGACCTCGATCACGCCGGGATCGGGCGTCACCTTGAGCACCATCAGCCGCGGGTCGGGCGGCGGCGCGTAGCCTTCGATCCGCACCGGGAGCTGCAGTTCCTCGGCCACCACCTCGATCGCGGCGACGAGTTCGAGGTAGTCCTCCAGCGCTTCGGTGGGCGGGATGAACACCGCGAGGTAGTCGCCGCGAGGCTCGACCGTCAGCGCCGTGCGGACAGCGCCTTCGATGAGGTCCTGCTCGACCACGGGATCGCTGAAGGTGCGCGGCTCGGGCACGCTCTCGGAGCGCTGGGCCGTGCCGACTTCCCGCCCCTGGTTGCCGCGCTCGATCGCCTGCCGGCGGAAGTCGGCCAGCGGCTCGCGGGGCTCGGCGGTGTCGCGCGGGTGGACGTAGGGGAAATCGGCCGGCGGCACGTAGGGCAGTGAGCCGAGCGGCAGGCGGTAGCCCAGTGCGGAATCGCCCGGCACCGCGGTCAGCACCCCCTTGCGCACCCGCCAGAACTCGCTGCGCCAGCGTGGCACCGCATCGACGCGATCGTTCCAGCGCTGGACCGGCAGCACGAAGCCCACCGGCTTGTCGATGCCGCGGCGGTAGGTGCGGCGGAACCGGCGCGCCAGTTCCTCGTCCTCGATGCTGGGGTCCATCGGGGTGGTGTTCACCGGCAACTCGTCCTCGCGCAGCATCCACACGCCGCGGTCCTCGTAGACCGGCTGCACGAAGTCGCCGTCGACCCCGAGGCTCCGCGCCGTCGCCGTCAGCAGCCTGGCGGCGGAGAGGACGTCCATGCCGGGCACCGGATCGGGATCGCCGCCCTTCTCCAGCGGCTTCTCCCCGGCGACCAGGCGATCGTCGCGCCAGATCGGCACGCCGTCCTTGCGCCAGTAGATCGAGATGCCCCAGCGCGGCAGCGTCTCGCCCGGATACCATTTGCCCTGCCCGTGGTGGAGCAGCGAGCCGGGCGCGAACTTGCGCCGCAGCAGCCGGATCAGCCGGTCGGCATAGGCCGCCTTCGTGGGGCCCACGGCGGCGCCGTTCCACTCGTCTGCCTCGAAGTCGTCGGCGGCGATGAAGGTCGGCTCGCCGCCCATCGTCAGGTTGACGCCGTCCGCCTGCAGGTCCGCATCGACCGCGTCGCCGAGGGCGAGCAGGCTCTCCCAGCGCGCATCGGTGAACGGCTTGGTGATCCGCACCGCCTCGGCGATGCGGCTGACGCTCATCGCGAAGTCGAAGTCGACCTCGGCGGGCTCGGCCAGTCCTTCGATCGGCGTGGCCGAACGGTAGTGGGGCGTCGCGCAAAGCGGGATGTGCCCTTCGCCTGCGAACATGCCCGAGGTCGCGTCGAGCGCGATCCACCCGGCCCCGGGCACGTAGGCCTCGGCCCACGCGTGGAGGTCGGTCACGTCCTGCAGCACGCCGACGGGCCCCTCCTTGGGCAGCACATCGGCGACGAGCTGGATCGAGTACCCGGAGACGAAGCGCGCCGCGAAGCCGAGCCGGCGCAGCAGCTGCACCAGCAGCCAGGCGGAATCGCGACACGATCCGGTGCCTGCCGCCAGCGTCTCCTCCGGCGTCATCACGCCCGCCTCCATGCGGATGACGTAGCCGATGCGCTGCTGCAGGCGGCGGTTGACCTCGACCAGGAAGTCCACCGTTCGGCCCTCGTAGCCGGCGTATTCGGCCACGAGGGCATCGAACAGGGGACCCTGCTCCTCCAGGTCGAAGTAGGCCGAAAGGTCCGTCTTCAGTGTGTCCGGATAGGTGAAGGGGTACTCCTCCGCATCCGGCTCGACGAAGAAGTCGAACGGGTTGATGACCGCCAGCTCGGCCAGCAGGTCGACCTCGATGGAGAAGTGATCGACCGGGTCGGGAAACACCACGCGCGCCAGCCAGTTGCCGTGCGGGTCCTGCTGCCAGTTCAGGAAGTGCTCGGGCGGGCTGATCTTGAGCGAATAGTTGGGCACCGCCGTCCGGCTGTGCGGCGCCGGCCGCAGCCTTATGACCTGGGGGCCGAGACGAACGCGTCGCGAGTAGCGGTAGCGGGTGAGATGGTGGAGAGCGGCCTTGATCATCGCGGGCGAGTGTGCGCGAAAGGTTGCTGCACTGCAACGACGTTCGACGCGGCGCGAGGCGCGGTCCTGTCGCGGCCTGGCACGGATTTCCGATGGCTTTTCGCGCTGTTGCCGCGAATGTGTCATCATGGCATGCAAGAGGCCCTCCGGGTGAATGCGATGGACATGCTGCAAGCAAGCGAAGAACCGAACCCCAGCGGCGACGGCACCGAGGCATCCGAGCTCGGAAGCCAACCCCAGCGCTACTTCAACCGCGAGCTGAGCTGGCTGGCCTTCAACGAGCGCGTGCTGGCCGAGGCCTGCAATCCCGACTACCCCCTGATCGAGCGGCTGCGGTTCCTCTCAATCTCGGGCAGCAACATCGACGAGTTCCTGATGGTCCGCGTCGCCGGCCTCGCCGCGCAGGTGCGCCGCCAGATCGAGGAAGTCTCGATCGACGGGCTGACGCCCTCGCAGGCGATCGCCGTCACGCACGAGAAGGTGCTCGAGCTCGAGGACATCCAGCAGAAGACCTGGGCCGCGCTGAAGGTCCAGCTGGCCGAGGCCGGCATCACCGTGATCGGCGAAGAGGACCGCCTCGATCGCGAGCGCGAGCGCTGGCTGCGCCAGTACTTCATCGACGACGTCATGCCGGTCATCACCCCGCAGGCGATCGACCCCGCGCACCCCTTCCCCTTCGTCGCCAACCAGGGCATCGGCGTGCTCTTCTCGCTCACCCGGCTGGCCGACCAGGCCTCGGTGATGGAGATGGTGCTGATCCCCTCGCCGCTCCCCCGCTTCGTGCGGATCCCGGGCGCCGAAGCGATGTGGATCTCGATCGAGGACCTGATCTGCCGCAACACGGCGGAGCTGTTCCCCGGCTTCCGCTTCAACGGGCACGGCGTGTTCCGCATCCTGCGCGACAGCGACATCGAAGTCGAGGAAGACGCCGAAGACCTCGTCCGCTACTTCCGCACCGCGATCCAGCGACGCCGGCGCGGGCGCGTGATCGTCCTCCAGCTCCAGGGCCGGTTCGACCCCGCGGCCGAGGAGCTGCTGCGCACGCAGCTCGGCCTCGACAAGTCGCTCATCATGAAGACCGCGGGGATCATCGGCTTCTCGGGCCTCGCGACGATCTGCGACGAGGACCGGCCCGAGCTGAAGTTCGAGCCCTACAGCCCGCGCTATCCCGAACGCATCCTGGAGCACGACGGCGACATCTTCGCCGCGATCCGCGAGAAGGACATCGTCGTCCAGCACCCCTACGAGAGCTTCGAGGTGGTGATCGACTTCCTGCGCCAGGCCGCGCGCGACCCCGACGTGGTGGCGATCAAGCAGACGCTCTACCGCGCCGGCAAGCAGTCCGCCATCATCTCGGCGCTGATCGCCGCCGCCGAGCAGGGCAAGTCCGTCACCGCGGTGGTCGAGCTCAAGGCCCGCTTCGACGAGGAGCAGAACCTGCTCTGGGCCAGCCAGCTGGAGCGGGCCGGCGTCCAGGTGATCTACGGCTTCGTCGACTGGAAGACCCACGCCAAGGTCTCGATGGTGGTGCGCCGCGAGGGCGAGTCCTACCGCACCTACTGCCACTTCGGCACGGGCAACTACCACCCGTTCACCGCCCGCATCTACACCGACCTGTCCTATTTCACCGCCGACCCGGCGGCGGGGCGCGACGTCGGCCGCCTGTTCAACTTCATCACCGGCTATGTCGAGCCCACCGGCGCGGAGATCCTCTCGATCTCGCCGATCTCGCTGCGCTCGACGCTGAACGAGTGCATCGACGCGGAGATCGCCAACGCCGTCGCCGGCAAACCCGCGGCGATCTGGGCCAAGCTCAACTCGCTGACCGACCCGGACCTGATCGACCGCCTCTACGCCGCCAGCAATGCCGGAGTGGACATCGAGCTGGTGGTGCGCGGCATCTGCTGCCTGCGGCCCGGCATCCCCGGCCTCTCCGCGAACATCGCGGTCAAGTCGATCATCGGCCGCTTCCTGGAGCATGCGCGGATCTGGGCCTTCGCCAACGGCGCGCACATGCCCAACCGGCGGGCCAAGGTGTTCATCACCTCGGCCGATGGGATGAGCCGCAACCTCGACCGTCGCGTCGAGGTGATGCTGCCGATCCGCAACAAGACGGTGCACGACCAGGTGCTCGACCAGGTCATGCTGGCGAACCTGCTCGATTCCGAGCAGTCCTGGGACCTCGCCCCGGACGGCAGCTACGACCGGGTGGGCGAAGTGGAGAACCCCTTCAACCTTCACCGCTACTTCATGACCAATCCCTCTCTGTCCGGCCGCGGGGCCTCACTCGACAGTGGACGAAAGGTGCCCAAGCTCTCGCTCCGGCGGGGCAACATCTGACATAGGGCGGTGGCACGAAGCGGTGAGCACCGTCCTCCCCGCCAAACGCTCCGGTGGTCGCCTCCGCCGGAACATCCGTCCCTTGCGAACGTCTTGAGCAGAATGATCGGCATCAGCCAGTCCAGCGAAAATCGCGCCATCATCGACATCGGCTCGAACACGGTGCGCCTCGTCGTCTACAACGGCCCACCGCGTGCGCCTGCGGTCATCCTGAACGAGAAGGTCAACGCCAAGCTCGGCAAGGACCTGGGCCGCACCGGCGCGATTGGCGAGAAGTCGATGCGCACGGCGCTGGCGGCACTCGCCCGCTTCGCCGCGCTGCTGCGGCTGCTGAAGGTCAGCGACGTCGAATGCGTCGCCACGGCGGCGGCGCGTGACGCGGCGAACGGGCCGGAGTTCCTCGAAGCGGTGCGCGGATTCGGCCTGTCGCCGCGCCTGCTCTCGGGAGAAGAGGAAGCGCGGGCGAGCGCCACGGGCGTGATCGCCGCTTTCCCCGGCGCCCGCGGGATCGCAGCGGACCTCGGCGGCGGGAGCCTGGAGCTCGTCGAGATCGACGACGCGGTGCCCGGCGGCATCTGCTCGGGCGGCATCACCCTGCCCTTCGGCACGCTGCGCCTGCCGGACATGCGCGCGCTCGGCACGCAGAAGTTCGCCGCCGCCGTGCGCGCGGGCCTCACCGCCCGGGGCTGGACCCGTGGCGAGGGGCTGCCGCTCTACATCGTCGGCGGTTCGTGGCGCGCGCTGGCGCTGCAGGCGATGCGCGCGCTCGACTGGCCGGTGGACGACCCGCACGGCTTCGTGCTGGACCCCGAGGAGGCGCTGCGCATCGCCCGCCAGTTCGAGAAGGGGCGCATCGACAACCCGGACCCGCGCATCTCCGCCGCCCGCATCGCCAGCCTGCCCGATGCGGCGGCGCTGCTGGTGCAGATGGTCACGCAGCTGCGCCCCTCCGCCCTGGTGTTCTCCTCCTGGGGGCTTCGCGAAGGCCTGCTGCACATGCAGCTCCCGCCCGAAGTGCAGCGCGAGAGCCCGATGCTGGCCAGCGTGGCCGCCTTCGCCAAGACCGCGAGCGTCTCGGCCGAGCATGCCGAGCACGTCGTCGCCTGGACCGCGCCGGTCTGCCGCGAGGACCCGGGCGACGCCGACCTGCACACGGCCGCCTGCCTGCTCTCGCTCGCCGCGATGCGGACCGAGCCGAACCTGCGCACCGAGGAGGCGCTCACCTGGGCGCTGCGCAAGCGCTGGGTGGGCCTCGACATGCGCGGGCGCGGCATGATGGCGATGACCATCTTCGCGAACTCGGGCCAGACCGACATCCCCGCCCCCTTCACGCGCCTCGCGCGAAAGGCGGACCTCGAGCGCGCGATCGGCTGGGGTCTCGCGGTGCGCCTGTGCCGCCGCCTCACCGGCTGCTCGGAACAGGGCCTGCGCACCACCGGCGTCGCGATCCGCGGCGACGCGCTGGTGCTGACGCTGCACGAAAGCGCGCAGCCGCTGTTCAGCCCGGGCATTGCCAAGGACCTTCACCAGCTGGCCGCATGGCTCGGCCTCGAGCCGCGGCTGGAGAGCCCCGCGGGGCAACTGCTGGAGCTCTGAGGGCAACGGCGCGCGGGGGAAGCGGGTTGTCGCTTCCCCCGCGCCGATCACACCAGCGTCCGGGTCTCAGCGATGGTCGCGATGCCGCGCTTGCCGCCGTGGCGGTCGAGCTGGACCACGATGTCGATCACCGATGCGGCATATTCGAGCGTCTCGGCGCGGGTCAGGCCGATCCCGGTCTGCATCGACATCAGCGCGATCTGCTCCAGCGCGCCGCGCGGCGTGTTGGCGTGGACGGTCGAGAACGAACCGGGGTGCCCGGTGTTGATGGCGCGCAGGAAGCTGACCGTCTCGGTGCCGCGCAGCTCGCCCAGCACGATCCGGTCGGGGCGCAGGCGCAATGCGGCCTGCAGCAGGTCGTTGGCGGAAACCTTGGCTTCGCCCAGCTCGCCCTTGACGGCGATCAGGCCGACCCCGTTGGCGCCCGGCAGGCGCAGCTCGGCGGTGTCCTCGACCAGCACCACGCGCTCGTGCTCCGGGATCTCCGAAAGCATGGCGTTGAGGAAGGTCGTCTTGCCCGTCGAGGTGCCGCCCGAGATCAGGATCGTGCGGCGGCGCCGGATCGCATCGCGCAGGAAGGCGATCGGCTCGGCCAGCGCGTCGGGCGTCGGCTGCTCCACCGGAGGCGCGATCGGCCCGCGGTCGTAGGCGTCGAGCGGCAGCTCCAGCAGGCGGTGGCGGCGGATCGCCAGCGCCCAGTTGGCGCGCGTCGCCGGGGGACCGACGAGCTGGATGCGCGCGCCCGACTGGCCGCCATAGGCGGGCAGCGTCGCCGAGAGCAGCGGGTGCTCGCGGTTGATGCCCTGGTGGCTGATCCGCGCGACCTGCTCGGCCAGGCGCTGCAGCAGGCGGTTGTCCATCTGCGGCAGCTCGACCCGCTGCATGCCGGCCTGCGCGGCGTCCTCGACCCAGATCTCGCCGGGCCGGTTGACCAGGATCTCGGTCACCGTCTCGCGCTCGAGCCAGGGCCGCAGCGGCGCCAGGTAGGCGTCGAGGTAGACGCTGCGCGCCTCGGGCACCGGCGTCTCAGCCACGGGGGCGCGGTGTCCGGTACGATCCGGCTGCAAGGTGAGCACGTCTGCCATGATGCGTCACTGGACCTTGCTGAAGTCCAGGTCCTTGGCGGTGAACACGCGGATCGGCTCGCCCTGGCGGACGCGGATGGTCGGTCCGATCTGGGAGCCGCTCTGCACCGCCTGCGCCGCGGCGGAGCTGCCGCCCCCGACGACGACGTTGGCGCCGCCCGAGCCGATGGTGGCGAGGCTGCCGACGACCGAGAGCAGCATGGCCGAGCCGAAGCGCTCGAAGAAGTGGCTGTTGACCTTGCCGGGCAGACCCGTCTCGCCGCCGAAGGCGATGGCGGGCGAGCCCAGGTTCACCGAGACCCCGTCCGGGCGGATCAGGCGCGACCAGATGACGTAGGCGCGCTTCTGGCCGGCGGTCAGCCCGCTCTTGTACTGGCCGATCAGGCGCGAGGAGCGCGGGACGAGCACGCGGCGCCCGTCGAAGCTGCGCACGTCGGTCGAGACGATGGCGCGCACGTAGCCGGGGACGTCGGTGTCGATCGCGGTCTCCAGCACCGCGGGGATCAGCGTGCCCTGGGTGACCGTGGTCGCCGGATCGAAGGAGCGCGCCGCCGAGGCGGTGGAGCCGGTGCCGCCGATGCGGGCCGCGAAATCGTCGTTGGCGTTGCCGCCCTTGGCAGCGTCGCCCGCAGCGCCGACGGCAACGGCCGCGCCGGTCCCGACGTCGAACACCACGGTCGGGCTGGCATAGGGGTTCGCCTGAGTGCCGGGCGCGGCCGCGGTTGCGGGGGGCGCCGCCAGCACCGGGGCCGGGGCGGGCGCGGGCAGCGGCGCCGGCATCGCCGCCGCGGCCGGCGCAGGCGCGGGAACCACGCCGGCGGGGACGGGCACCGCGGGCACCGGAGCCGGGGCGGCGGGCACCGCCGCGCTCGGGCCATTGCGCGCCGAGTCCATCGACCACAGCGTCAGCCCGCCCAGCGCCGCCACGATCAGGACGCCCGCGGCCAGCCCGAGGCCGTCGGCCTTCTTGCGCTGCGAGACCTGCGGCAGGACGTTGCGGGTGGCGAGGTCGATGACCTGCGCGCCTTCGCCGTCGCGCGGATCATTGGCGGCGTCGGGTGCGAGGCGTTCGCGCAGCGAGGAGTTGGGCGCCATGGATCAGTTCCCCTGAGAAGTGGGCGCCGCCGCCGCCGCGACCGGCGCGGTCGGGGCGGGTACGGTGACGGGCGAATTGGCCGCGACGCTGGGTGCCGGAGCGGCGGTCCGCGGCGTGGAGGCAGGCCGGGCCGCGAGCGGCAGGCCGTTCACCAGCTCCGCCTTGGCCTTGCCCGAGCGCAGCACGATGGTGTTCGGCACGTCGTCGATGACGATCGCGGCGCCGCGCACCGCGTAGTTGACCGGGCCCTCGTCGCCCTTCTCGTTCATCACGAGGATGGCAGGCACGGCCGCCTTGTCGGGCCAGATCAGGTAGGTGGAGGTGCCGTCGTCATAGATGCGCGAGGGCATCAGCTTCTCGGTCCCCACGCGCTTCCACGCGAAGTTGAGCGCGGCCGGGTCGGCGGGCAGCGCCGCGGGATCGCCCGCCGCGATCGCCTGCTCGGCCGGATCCAGACCGGCCAGCGCCGGCGCTCCGGGGAGATCGTCCTTCGGTTCGTCCTTGTAGGTGAAGCGCAGCATGTAGAGCGGCTTCGCCTTGGCCGAGGCGACGAGATCGAAGAAGTACGTGCGGCGGTTGGTCACCACCGTCATGTTGGTGCGTGCGCTGCCTTCCAGCGGCTTCACGAAAAGCAGGTCGGCGCGCTTGTTCGGCGTGATCTGCCACGCCTGCGAATCCCCGACCGCGACGTTCTCGATCGACTCGTTGCGGCCGAAGGCGATGGTCGCCTGGACCCCGGCCCTGCCGTCGATCCGCACCACCTCGTTCTCGCTGTAGGCGTGGGTGACGAGGCGATCGTCCGCCCGGGCCGGCAGCGCCAGCGCCGCGGCAGCGAGGCTTGCGCCGATCGCGGCGGCGGCAAGCCTGCGCGAGGATGCGCGGTTCATCGTGTCTTCTCCTTGGCCGGCAACCTGCCGGTGTCGTTCGATGCGCTGCGGAAGCGGCTGCCGATCCCGTTCGCGATGCCCTTGGCGCGGGTGGCCGCGTCGCCCTGGCGCAGGGGTTCGATCCCGCCGCCCACGACTTGCGTGACCACGGTCCGCCGCTCGCTGGAACGCGCCCCGCCTTCGCCGGCCGCGGCCACGGCGCTGCCCGAGGCCGCCGCAGCCGCGGCCGAGACGGTGGAGGTGCGGCTCTGGAACGCGGCGGGTGCCGGCGCGGCGGTGCCGGCCACGGGCGCGGGTGCGGCCTGTCCCTGCGGCCCGGCGCGGTCGCGCTCGCTGCTGCCGAGACCGAAGACCTGCCAGCCCGACACCATCGTCGCGGCCACTTTCACCACCATGACCATCAGCGCGACGTGGACCGAGGCCACCAGGAACAGCGCCATCGCACCGCGGCCGTCGATCTCGCCGGCATTGGCGTTCTGCATCAGGCCCGAGATGATCGGCACCAGCAGCTCCAGCGTGATCCCGCCGCCCAGCACCACGAAGAGCGGCGTCACCGCGGTCAGCGCCACCCCGCGCAGCCACCCTGCGGTGAGCCCGCGGGTGCCGCCGAACAGCGCCATGACCACGAAGATCGGCCCGAGCGCGAGCAGCACGGCCAGCGCGATGCGCGCGGTGAGCAGCACGCCCACGGTGCCGAGCAGCAGCAGCAGCGCGCCCATCCACATCACGCTCTCGGGCGTGAACAGCCCGCCCGCGCCCTTGGCGACGCCGGCCACGACCGCGCCTTCGGCTCCGCTGGCGCCACTCTCCTGCGCCGCGGCACCGGCCTTGGTGGTCGCCTCGGAGATGTCGTTGATGGCCGAGAAGATGATGTCGATGCGATCTCCGAAGACCTGCGTCGCCGAGCCCTTGGCCCCCATCAGCAAGCCCGCAATCCAGTCCGGCCCGCCGATCGCGAGGTTCCAGACCACGCCCTGGTAGGCGATCCAGCTGGTCGCGAAGGTCAGCACCACGCCCAGGCGCAGCATGCGCGGCGACAGCGCCGAGATCCCCAGGCTGGAACGGCCGGTCAGCAGCGAGAAGGCGAAGAAGGCAATGTAGAGCGTCAGCAGGATGGTGAGCACCGGGCCCATCGCCCCGCCCGCGCCGAACAGCCGCCCGAAGGCCGAGGCGGCCATCTCGTTGGCGACGCAGTCGACCGCCCGCAGCGCCGGCGCGACGCCAGCCGAGGCCACTTCGGTGAGCTGTTCGCAGGCTGCGCTCATGGCCCTACTCCGCCGCCTCGATCCAGGGCGCATCCTCGGCGAGCTCGCCCGGCCACGCCATGCCGGTGAGCACCGGATACCAGGCCTCGGGCGCATCGCCATACCGTTCGCGCAGCTGGTCGAGCTTGCGCACGGTGCTCTCGCGGCCCGAAAGGACGGTGAGCACCTCGGGCATGCCGGACAGGTCGAGGCGGACCACCACCGATGCGTCCGACTGGCGGATGAGGAAGCAGCGCGAGTGCGCCGGCAGCGTGCGGATCACGTCCAGCTCGTGCTGCGACAGGCCGAAGCCCTCGCAATAGTCCTCAGCCCGCGCGCGCGAGTTGGGCATGAAGATCATCGTCGCGGTCTGCTCGACCAGCGCGGTGGCGATCCTGCTGTCCAGCGCGTCGCGCGCCGACTGGGTGGCGAAGCCCACCAGCGCGTTGCGCTTGCGCAGCGTCTTGAGCCAGTCGCGGATGCGGGCGGCGAAAACCTCGTCGTCGAGCGCCTTCCAGCCCTCGTCGATGAGGATCATCGTCGGCTCGCCGTCCAGGCGCTCGTCGATGCGGTGGAACAGGTACATCATCACCGGCGTGCGCAGGCGCGGGCTTTCCAGCAGCGCGGTCATGTCGAACCCGAGCACGCGCGAGGAAAGGTCGAGCCGGTCGTGCTGGTTGTCGAACAGCCAGCCGTGCTCGCCGCCCTGGATCCAGGCGTCGAGGCGGCTGGCGAGGTCGCCCGGCTCCGGACGGCGGGCGCCAGCCAGCAACTCGCGGAAGTGCGACAGGCGGCGCAGCGCCGGATCGTTGTGGTAGGCCGCATCGACGGCCCCGGCGATGGTCGCCAGCTCCTCGGGCCCCTTGGCCGCCAGCAGCACGCCCAGCCAGTCGCGCAGGAAGGCCCGGTTGCTGGCCGTGTCCGGCAGCGAGAGCGGGTTGAACCCGGTGGGATGGCCGGCGGCGACGCGGCTGTAGGCGCCGCCGATGCCGCGCAGGAACACTTCGGCGCCGCGGTCCTTGTCGAACAGGATCGTGCGGGGCGCGAACTTCTGCGCCTGCGCCGCCAGGAAGTTCATGACCACCGTCTTGCCCGAACCCGACGGGCCGATGACGGTGAAGTTGCCGAGGTCGCCCTGGTGGAAGTTGAAGAAGAACGGCGTCGCGCTGGTGGTGGCGAGCAGCGTCACCGCGTCGCCCCAGTGATTGCCGCCGGCCTGGCCCATGGCGAAGCCGTGGAGCGAACCGAAGCAGGCCATGTTGGCGCTGGAGATCAGCGCGCGGCGCACGATGAAGCTCTCGTTGCCCGGGAACTGGCCCCAGAACGCCGGCTCGAGATTGACGTCCTCGCGCACGGCGACGGCGCCGGCATCGGCCAGTGCGGCGGCGCACAGCGCGGTGACCTCGTCGAGCTGGTCGAGCGATCCGGCGCGCACCAGCACCGAGAGGTGATGGTCGCCGAAGCCCACCGAGCCGGTGCCCAGCGCATCGCGGGCCGACGCCATCTCGCGACGCTCCGCCATGGCTTCCTCGTCGGCGCTGCGCAGGCGGCGGATGGCGAGGTCGATGCGCTCGCGCGCGATCTGGCGGTCGGACGGCGCGTACGTCTCGGTCAGGACCAGTTCGCAGGGCAGGCGCAGCAGCGCGTCGGTCAGGCCGGGCGCGGTCGAATCGGGATAGTCCTTCAGGCTGACGATGGAGCCGAAGCCGCCGCCGGTGGCGCCGCGCACTTCGAGCGCGTCCATGCCGAAACTGACTCGGCGGTAGGGGAGCATGTGGCCGAGGTCTGTCTCGTCCGCGGGGCGGCGAACCGGCCGCATCTCGCCGTTGTAGAGCGCGCTCAGCAGTTCGAGCACTTCGGAGCAGCGCCCCGCCGGCGCGTCGTAGTCGCCCAGCAGCCGCGCACCGTAGGCGCCGAGCGAGGCCACCATCGCCGAAGCCGCCGCCCTCAGTGCGCGCACGTCGGCCGGATCGGCCTCGACCGCGTCGGCGCCCTTGCTCTTGAGCATGCGCGAGAGCTTGTCCGCCCACCCCGCCTTGCCGCGCGCCGGGCGCCGCACCAGGGTGATGAACTGGTCGTTGACGAAGAGCGCGCCCGAACCCGTGCGCTGCCGCCAGCGCGCGTCGATGTGCGCGGCGAGCGGATCGTCGAACTGCGCCGCCATCTCGATCTCGACGCGGCGGCGGATGACGTGGTGGTAGAGCACGAAGCGCGCGTCCAGCGAGGAGCGCAGCAGCACCTCGCGGGTGGCGACGTGGGCGTTGAGCTCGTCGCTGTCGGCCGTCTCGAAGGCGAGACCGGGCACCATGAGGGCCAGCATGACCGACCCGTCGCGCAGGCGCACGACGTTGTCGTCGACCAGCCCCGCATAGGGCAGGCGGTCCCCGGCCAGCACTTCCTTGCCGGCGAGTTTCGCCATCGGGCCCTTCAGCGGCGATTTGAAGCTCTTGGCCATCGTTCTCGTTCCCCCGCGCCGTCCCGTGTCAGGGCGCGTAGCTGTTGCAGCCCCAGCGCTGCCAGTTGGCGACGCGCGGGCACTTGCTGACTTTGGCGATCCACAGGTCGAACACCCGCGGTTCGCGCAGGCAGGCCAGGTAGCCGATGCCGTGGATCACGAGCATGACCGGCAGTGTCCAGAAGCTCTTGGTGATGAGGAAGATCTCCGTCACCAGCGCGAAGTTGATGATGAAGAAGCTGTACGTCACCCCCGCGAACATCTGCGGCCGGGTGAGCGCGCGATGGACGGGGTAGCGGGCCAGGGTCACAGCGCGGGCCTCATCAGCCGACCGCGGCCTGCTGGATGCCCGATACGATCGCGCCCGCGCCGAAGAGGATGAAGACGCCGATGATGACGGTCGCGCCGAAGCGCCAGTTCATGCGGCCGGTCAGCATCATGAAGCCGACCGCGGCCACCGCCATGACCGCCACTGCGGTCGCCACGTTGCCCAGCAGCGTGCCCTGCAGCCAGCCCAGCGCGGCGACGATCGGACCCGAGCCGGCGGGGTCGGTGGCGACCGCCTGGGCATGGGCCAGGCCGGGCGTCAGCAGCGCGACGGCGCCGCCGATTGCCTGGAAGAAGCCGCGTGCGTTGCGGCTGCGGAACTGTGCGTATCGAATCACCATGCCCTCCGTATGGAGGCCCAGTGCGCCCCCTGGATGACAGGTGTGTGACGATCGCGCGGCAAGGGTCGAAGACCGCGTGCCGCGCCGCGCACGAAGCCCGGGCCCTGCTGCGCCGCTAGCAGGGCCCCGCACGAAGGTCGAGGCCCCGCGGCGCGGATGCGACGGGACGAGCCACGCCCCGGGAGCGCGTCAGCGTGCGGCGACGGCGCTCGCGGCGAGCATGTTGCGCAGCGCCTGGCGGGCGGCGATGCGCGAATCGACCCAGGTGCCGTCGGCGAGCTCCAGGTCGTAGCGCACCGGGGTGGCGACGGCGGCCCGATAGGCGGCCAGCGCCTTGTCCGCCTGTCCCGCGCGCGCGTAGGCGGCGCCCAGGTTGATGAGGACGGCTGGATCGTCCGACCGGGGCGCTCCGCCGGCTTCCAGCTTGCGCACGGCTTCCTGGGGCTGGCCGGCGCTGAGCTCGGCATAGGCCACGTCATCGCCGCCGGCTGCCGGTTCCCCCTGCGAGAGCGCCGAGGTTCCGAGGACGACGGCGGCGGCAAGGGCGAAGATGGACATGACGACTCTCCCGGTATCAGTGGTTCGATGCCGCCATCGTCCGCTGGGAACGACGCTTCTTCAAGAAAATGACGGCACTGTCATAAAACGGCAATTTCGCTGTGCGCCGCCCGCGAACAGACGAGTCGCGCTACCGGCAGAGGTACCCAGTGCACTTTCGTCGTACTGCCGTCACATAACTGAAGATTAGTGTCATTGTAGCGCCAACAAAGTGTCACCCCCCGGGCCTAGACGCCGCTTGCAACGAGGGCGGAATCGCCGCCTCGTTCGACCTGAACACGGGGGATCCATCGTGAAGAAAATTTCTGGTCTGCTCATGGTGGGCTGCAGCGCCCTGGCTCTTGCCGGCTGCGGTCCGAGCGACATCGCTTCGCCCGGCACCGGCGGTGACGTCATCATCACTCCGGCGCCCTCGCCCAGCCCCTCGCCCACGCCGACCCCCGACACGGGTACCGTCACGCCCGCCACCGGCTGCCCCACCATCGCCGACCCGCAGGGCCTGACCGATGCCGGCACCATCAGCGGCCCCACCGGCACCTGGCGCGTCTGCAGCCTGCCGAACGTGATCCGCACCTCGACCACGCTGCCCAAGCTCGCCGGCGTGCTCTACCAGCTGCCCGGCCGCGTCGACGTCGGCTGCGACGGCGGCTTCACCGCCCCGAGCACCGCGGCACCCTATGCCACCTCGACCGTGGGTTGCCCCTCCGCTTCGCTGACGGCCGACACCAACGTCACCCTGACAATCGAGCCGGGCGTGATCGTCTTCGGCGGCACCGGCCAGTCGTGGCTCGCCGTCAACCGCGGCAACAGGATCAACGCAACCGGCACCGCCACGGCCCCGATCATCTTCACCAGCCGCGACAACATCCTGGGCCTGAACAGCGACTCGTCGCAGGGCCAGTGGGGCGGCGTCGTGCTGATGGGCCGCGCGCCGGTCACCGACTGCACCACCGGCACCGTCGCCGCGGGCACCTGCGAGCGCCAGACCGAAGGTTCGCCCAACCCGGCGCGCTTCGGCGGTGCGGACACGGCCTACAACGCCGGCACCATGAAGTACTTCCAGATCCGCTTCTCGGGCTTCATCCTGGGATCGAACGTCGAGCTGCAGTCGCTGACCGGCGAAGCGATCGGCACCGGCACCACCATCGACCACTTCCAGAGCTTCAACAGCTCGGACGACGGTTCGGAGTGGTTCGGCGGCAACGTCAACATGAAGTACTACATCGCGATCGGCGCCGACGACGACAGCCTCGACGTCGACACCGGCGCGCAGATGAACGTGCAGTACGCCATCCTCGCCCAGCGTTCGGGCATGGGCGACGCGCTGATGGAGATCGACAGCAACGGCAACGAGAGCGACTCGCCCCGTACCAAGCTGGCCGTCGCCAACTTCACCGCGCTGCAGCCGGCCGCCAGCAGCAACAACGAGGGCAACGACCAGGCCTCGATCCTGCTGCGCGGCAACTCGGACACGACCTGGGTGAACGGCCTCATCGTGACGCCGAACAACGAGTGCCTGCGCATGAACGGCACCGGCACCACCCCGGCGACGCTGACGGCCTCCTCGACGGTCATGCAGTGCAACGGCACGAAGTACATCGGCTCGGGTTCGTCGACCTACACCGCCAGCTTCGTACAGTCGCTGTTCGCACCGACCGCCCGCAACAACAGCGACTCGTTCACCAGCACCCTGACGAGCACCTTCGTCAACGGCGCCAACGAGAGCGCCGTCGTCGCCACCGATCCCAAGACGGTCTCGAGCTTCTTCGACACCACCACCTGGATCGGCGCCGTGCGCAACGCGGCCGACACCTGGTACGCCAGCTGGACCTGCAACAGCGCGACGGCCAACTTCGGCACGGGCAATTCGGGCAATTGCACGTCGCTGCCGACGACCTGAACGGGGACTGCCTGACACAACGCGGGGGCAGTCGCACACGGCTGCCCCCGTCCTTGCATTTGGAACTAGGGGAATTCCGATGTCTTTGACGTCGCGGCTCACCGGCGCACTATTGATCTCGTCGGCACTCGTCACGCCATCCGTGGCGTTCGCGCAGGTTGATCCTGCACCCTCCACCACCGCCGGCAGCGGCGCCGAGGCCCCGCCCGCGGAAGCAGCCCCGGAGGACGAACAGGTCGATATCTCGGTCCCGGGCGGCGGTGAGATCATCGTCACCGGCGCGCGCAACCGCAACGTCGTCAAGTCTTCGGACCAGGTCGTCTCGGTCCTCACCACCGAGGAGATCGCCCGCACCGGCGAGGGCAACATCGCCGGCGCGCTCAGCCGCGTGACCGGCCTCTCGGTCGTGGGCAACGGCTACGTCTACGTGCGCGGCCTCGGCGACCGCTACTCGCTCGCGCTGCTCAACGGCTCGCCGCTGCCCAGCCCCGAGCCGCTCCGCCGCGTCGTCCCGCTCGACATCTTCCCCAGCGGCGTGATCGCCTCCTCGCTGGTGCAGAAGAGCTACTCGGCCAACTTCCCCGGCGAGTTCGGCGGCGGCGTCATCAACCTGACCACCAAGGCGGTCCCGCGCGAATCGTTCCTGACCATCGGCGGCGGCTTCCAGGTGGACTCCGAGACCACTGGCGAGTTCGGCTACAGCTACTTCGGCGCCAAGAGCGACTGGACCGGCTTCGACAACGGCAGCCGCGACACGCCGCCGGCCCTGCAGTCGTTCTTCGACAGCGGCGCCTCGCTGAACTCGGGCACCGTGGACACCCGCGCGATCGGCTCGCAGCTCGTGCGCTTCAGCCGCGCCACGCTGCAGAAGGTCCACGACCTGCCGGTCAACTACTCCGCCTCGATCACCGCGGGCACCGCCTTCGACCTCGGCGGCGCCGACCTCGGCGTGATCGCCGCGGCGGGCTTCAGCAACAAGTGGCTCGACCGCCAGGCGCTTCAGCAGACCTCGTTCAGCGGCGACCTCTCCACGCTGCAGACCGACTTCAACCGCGTCACGACGGACAACCGCATCGTCGCCAACGGCCTGCTCGGCCTCGGCCTCGAGTTCGGCGACAACCAGATCCGCTGGACCAACCTCTACATCCGCGACACCATCAAGCAGGGTCGTCTCGGCGTCGGTCAGCGGAACCAGACCACTGCCGACTACATGCAGCAGAACACCGGCTGGTACGAACGCCAGCTGATCGACACCCAGGTCGTCGGCGAGTTCAAGCCGATGCAGGATCTGTCGATCGACGTGCGCGCCGGCTATGCCAACTCGCAGCGCGAAGCTCCCTACGAGTACTTCTTCGAGTACGTGCGGACCAACGCGGAATCCGATCCCTACGGCGACCTCTACGTCAACCGCCTGAACGGCAACGCCGGCGAGGCCAGCGTCACCTTCTCGGACCTCAACGAGGACCTGTGGTCGGCCGGGCTCGACCTGACCTACACGCTCTCGTCGTCGATCCGGGCCACCGTGGGCGGCGCCTTCAGCGACACGGACCGCACCAGCTCGCGCCGTCAGTTCCTGTTCCGCGCCTCCAGCACCTTCCCCAACGAGGCGGCGGTGCTGCGTCCGGACCTGCTGCTCTCCCCCGGCCTCATCACCGGAACCGCGAGCGGCAGCACCACCATCGGCGGCATCGACCTGATCGAACCGGACGAAGCGACGCCGGCGTTCCGCGGCAAGTTGCGCAACTGGGCGGGCTACGCCAAGGCGAACGTCCAGTTCACCGACGAGATCAGCCTCGATGCCGGCGTGCGCTTCGAGAAGGCCCGGCAGGAAGTGACCGCCGTCCAGGTGTTCTCGACCCCGCCGAACTACACGCCGACGCCGGCGCTCCGGAAGGAGTACTGGCTGCCCTCCGCCACGCTGACCTGGCAGCTGCAGCCCGACCTGCAGGCCCGCCTCAGCGCGTCGAAGACGATCGCGCGCCCGCAGTTCCGCGAGTTGATCTACCAGCCGTTCTTCGATCCCGACAGCAACCGCCAGTACCTCGGCAACCCGCGGCTGACCGACAGCCAGCTGTACAATGCCGAGGCGCGGCTCGAGTACTACTTCGCGCCCGAGCAGCGCGTGTCGATCTCGGGCTTCTACAAGAAGATCGACAAGCCGATCGAATCGTTCATCACGCTGCTGTCGGACAATCTCGTCACCAGCTACGCCAACGCGCCCGAGGCCCGTCTCTACGGCGCCGAGATCGAGTTGACGAAGTACTTCGACCTGTCCAGCGCCGGCGGCTGGCTGACCGATCGCCGCGTGGTGGCCATTGCCAACTACACCTACAGCAAGTCGGACCTGAAGGTTTCGGCGGGCGATGCGGTGGCCGTCTATGCGGCCTCCTCCAGCGTGGCGACCGACTACTTCCGCGACGGCGCCCCGCTGACCGGCCAGTCGGACCACCTGGCGAACCTGCAGCTCGGCCTCGAGAACACCGAACGCCTGTCGCAGCAGACCCTGCTGGTCAGCTTCGCCAGCAAGCGCTCGGTCAGCCGCGGCCTCAACGGCTCGACCCCGCAGCCCGACATCATCGAGAAGCCGGGCGTGCAACTGGACTTCGTCGCCCGCGAGGGCGTCGATTTCCTCGGCCAGGACGTCGAGCTCAAGTTCGAGGCCCGCAACCTGCTCGGCACCCGCCACCGCGAGTACCAGAGCAGCGGCGAGAACACGCTGGAGTTCAACACCTACGACGTGGGCACCGTGATCGCGCTGTCGGCGCAGCTCAACTTCTGATTTCTCACCGGGGGGTCCTGCCCTCCCGACGGCACCTCCACGGCCCGGTCGCACTCGCTGCGACCGGGCCTCTTTTTTGCGCTTTCCAAAGCCCTCGGACGGGACTACTCGCCGGGCGTCATCTGGGGAGTAGCCGCCCGCGTCACTGCGGGACCTGCCGTCAACACACTCGGTCGAGAGGCCGTGGCGCGCAGGAGGACGGGACACCGTCCGGGCGAGACCAATGGCGTATCGCGGTTCCGCTCGGCCGGGCGGGCGCCGCATGCGTCGTTGCGTCCGCTTGTCGCCCGGCCCCGGAGTACCGAATGGAAGCCCTGCTCACCTCCACCGCCGTGGTCGCGCTCGCCGAGGTCGGCGACAAGACGCAGCTCCTCGCCATCGTGCTGGCCGCCCGCTTCAAGCGGCCCTGGCCGATCGTGGCCGGGATCCTGGTGGCGACGCTCGCCAACCACTTCCTCGCGGCGCTGGTGGGCGAACAGGCGGCCGCCTTCCTGGAGGGCGCCTGGTTCCGCTACCTGGTGGCTTCGGGCTTCGTCCTGATGGCGGCGTGGACGCTGGTGCCCGACACCTTCGACGACGACGAGCAGGCCGGGCCAGGCCGCTTCGGGCCGTTCCTGACCACGACGATCGCGTTCTTCATCGTCGAGATGGGGGACAAGACGCAGATCGCCACGATCGCGCTGGGCGCCCGCTTCCAGAGCGTGCTGCCGGTCATGGCCGGCACGACGCTGGGCATGATGATCGCCAATGCTCCTGCCGTGTTCCTGGGCGAGCGGATCACCCGGCTGGTGCCGCTGAGCCTGGTCCGCACGATCGCGGCGCTGGCGTTCCTGGCGATCGGCCTGTGGCTGCTGGCGCAGACCGCGGGCTGGATCGGCTGACCGGCCGCGCCCGAAGGGCTCCGCGCTAGGCCGCCTGGACGAATTCCGTGTCGACCGGAATGACCGAAATGGGTGGACAGCGGTCGGTCCGCCTCCGGCCACGAACCGCATTTTGCCGACATTCCTTGTTTCGTTGCTCCTCCGCCTTAATAGAGAAAGAAATATGGGGGTTTTGATGCTCAAGAAGCTATGTTGTGCCATGGTGGTTCTGCTCGCCGCGTCGGCTGCGGCACATTCTGCGGAACCGGGCACGACGCCAGTTCCACCGCCGGTCATCGCCCTCAAAGGTTGCTGGGAGGGTAGCGGCGAGGTGATGAACAAACCTGTCACCATCAGTATCTTCGCAAAGCCAATCGTTCAGGAAGCAATGTTGGCGCTAGATGTCCAAAGCAGCGCCGTAAGCGATGTCAAAGATCGCTATTCGGCTCACCTGATATTTGGCGGAGCTAACAAGCAGCCGGGGAAAACGGAAGATCAGATCGTTGGCTTTTGGGCCGACAGCTTCGGAGGTGGCTTCGCTGCTTTAGGGCAGGGCGAAATCAGCTCCGAAGGGTTCAACGTCACCTACCAGTATCCCGACGACGCATACGTGAACCGTTGGCGTCTCTCGGGAAATCACCTCATGTGGCAGATCGTAGCGCGGGACGAAAACAACGATGAGAAGCCTTTCGCAAGTTACTCGCTTCAAAGGGTAGCGTGTCGACTGAGGTAGCTCGCCGCTGCGTCGAAGACGTCTGCTTACGGGCTTGGCGTTGAGGGCAGCTATGGCGCAAAGGGGGCGAAACCGGACGTCCCAACTTGTCCACGCCGCCTAGGCCGCGTCGAAGACGTAGCCGAGCGAGCGGACCGTGCGCAGCGGGTTGCCCGCGCCCACGCCCTTGAGCGCGCGGCGCAGGCGGCCGATCCACACGTCGACCGTCCGCTCGTCCACCGGCGGCTCCTGCTTGCCGAGCGCGGCGATCAGCTGGCTGCGGCTGAACACGCGGCCGGGATGCTCGATGAAGTAGCGCAGCAGCCGCAGCTCGTTGGGCATCAGCAGGATCGGCTTGCCCTGGAAGCGCGCCTGGAAGGCCGCCACGTCGACCATCAGGTCGCCTTGAGTGACGATGCGGATCCCGGCGCTGTCCTGTTCCCCCAGGTTCGCGCCCAGCACCCGGTCGAGCAGCGCCGTGCGGCTGAGCGGGCCGACCATGTAGTCGTCCGCCCCCATCCGCAGCGCGCGCTTGCGGTCCTCCTGGTTGTCCTCCTCCAGCACCATGGTCACGTGCGCGTGAGCCGTGAGGCTGTCGGCCCGCAGCCGGCGGCAGAGTTCCAGTCCCGACATCTCGGGCAACACCCAGTCGATGAAGATCCAGAGCGCGCCCTCGATCAGCGGCAGCTCGGAGAAGTCCGTCCAGCGGTGCAGGAGGACGTCGAACTGGTCGTGACGGAACGGCGAAAGGCCGCCCGAAAGCTCGCTCGCCAGCAATATGTCGATCCGCCGCATCGCCCCTTCGCCCGCCTTCTGAATGGCTGCCCGCCCTCGGTACGCGCGGGCTTGTGCCTCCGCAGTGTGACGAACGGGTGACATATCGGTGACGGTCGGGAGAAAGCCGGCCAGGAGCCGCCGCGTGTCATCGAAGTGACCCGCAACCGTCACCGCCGCGCAACGGCACGATGGCAGTGGGAGGGGCGCAGGGAACCGGGGACGAACGACCATGCGCGACCACGTCGACACTCTTCTCGAACGCCAAGCCGAACGCCGGGGCCGCATCCCGGCCTGGCTCGACATCCCCGATCCCAAGGGCTTCCGGCCCAAGCGGAAGTACCGCACGATCTGGATCTCGGACATCCACCTCGGCACGCGCGGCTGCAACGCGGCGATGCTGGTGGACTTCCTGCGCGCGGTGGAATGCGAGACGCTCTACCTCGTCGGCGACATCGTCGACGGCTGGCGCTTGCGCAAGGGCTGGTACTGGCCCGATGCGCACAACGAAGTGGTCCGCCGCATCCTCAAGATGGCGCACCGCGGCACTCGCGTGATCTTCATCGCCGGCAACCACGACGAGATGCTGCGCGACTATGCCGGCCTCAGCTTCGGCGGGGTCGAGCTGGCGCTGGAAGCGGTCCATGTCACGGCCGACGGCCGCCGCCTGCTGGTGACCCACGGCGATGCCTTCGACGGCGTCGTGCTCTACGCCAAGTGGCTCGCCTTCCTGGGCGACAAGGCCTATTCGATGCTGCTGCGCGCCAACATCGCCTTCAACGCGGTGCGCCGCCGGCTGAAGATGCCGTACTGGTCGCTCTCGGCCTACATGAAGAAGAAGGTCAAGAACGCGGTCCAGTTCATCGGCAGCTACGAGGAGGCGGTCGCCAACGAGGCGACCAGCCGGGGCTTCGACGGCGTGGTCTGCGGCCACATCCACTGCGCCGAGATCCGCGAATTCGCCGGGATCACCTACTACAACGACGGCGACTGGGTCGAAAGCTGCACCGCGCTGGCGGAGGACTTCGCCGGGACCATGTCGATCATCGACTGGGTGGCCGAGACCGGGGGCGAGGCCGCCTCGGCCGCGCTCGCCGGCGTGGACCATGCCGCCGAGGGCGCGAGGGCCGAGGCGTGAAGCTGGCGCTGGCGACCGATGCCTGGTTGCCGCAAGTCAACGGGGTCGTCCGCTCGCTGACCGCGACGGTCGAGCACCTGGTCGGCCGCGGGCACCAGGTCGAAACGATCACCCCCGATCGCTTCCTGACCCTGCCGATGCCCGGCTACGCCTCGATCCGGCTGGCGATGGCGCCGCGCTTCGGCGTGCGGCGGATGCTGGACAAGGCGTCGCCCGACATCGTCCACATCGCCACCGAGGGTCCGATCGGCTGGGCCGCGCGCGGCTGGTGCCTGTCGCGCGGGGTGCCGTTCACCTCCGCCTTCCATACGCGCTTTCCCGAGTATGCCGCGGTGCGCACCGGGCTGTCGGCCGCGTACTTCTGGCCCATCCTGCAACGCTTCCACGCGCAGAGCCAGGCGGTCATGGTCTCCACCCGCAGCCTCGCGGAAGAGCTGGAGGGGCGCGGCATCGGGCCCACGCGGGCGTGGAGCCGGGGCATCGACCATGCCCTGTTCCGGCTCGAAGGCCCCCGCCATCCCGCGATGTCCGCCCTGCCCGGGCCGGTCCTGCTCAACGTCGGCCGCGTCGCGCCCGAGAAGAACCTTGAGGCTTTCCTGGGCCTAGAGACCCCGGGCACGAAAGTGGTGGTGGGCGACGGTCCCGCTCTCGACACGCTAAGGCGGCGCTATCCCGACGCAATTTTCCTTGGCGCGCTCTGCGGGGAGGCGCTCGCCTCCGCCTATCGCGCCGCCGACTGCTTCGTGTTTCCCAGCCTGACCGACACCTTCGGGCTGGTCGTGATCGAGGCGCTGGCCTGCGGAACCCCGGTCGCCGCGTTCCCGGTGACCGGCCCGATCGACATCCTCGGCCCCGATGGCCGCGGCGTCGACCACCGCGTCGGCTGGCCGGCAGGCGCGATCGACGCGGACCTGGCGCGCGCCATCGACGGTGCCCTCACCGTCGAGCGGACCGACGCCGCGGCGCTGGGCGCGCTCTATTCCTGGGAGCGGGCGACCGACCAGTTCCTGGCCGCCATCGCCACGGCCCTGGGCGAAACGCACGGCATTCTGCGCCGCGCCGCCTGACGCTACCGGAATCCGAGGCTGCGCGAGATGGCCGCAGCCTCCGCCAGCACCAGCCGCGCCAGCTCATCCAACCGGTCGCGCGCCCGCGCCGTCGGCGCCGCGATCACCAGCGCGCCGACGACCCGGGCCGAGGCGTCGCGGATGACCGCGGCGGTGCCCGTCACGCCTTCGGCCGCCTGGTCCACCGTCTGCGCGAAGCCGCGCTCCCGCGCGCTTTCCACGATCGCGGACAGCGCGGCGCGGTCGGTCTCGGTGGTCGGCGCCAGACGTTCCACGCCCACCCGCTTCAAGTACGCGTCCACCGCGGAAGGCGAGCAGGTGGAGAGCAGCGCCCGACCGCCCGCCGTGGCATAGAACGGCCGCCGGTCGCCGACGGAGACCGAGTAGCGCACGACATTGCGGCTCTCGACGAGATCCACGTATGTGACCATGTCGCCGTCCGGGTCGCCCACCGCGAGCAGCACGGTCTCGCCGCTGCGCTCCGACAGCCGCCGCATCCCTTCGCGCACCAGATCGGAGCTCTGCAGCCGGCGCCGCGCCTCGGTGAGCGCGCTGCCGAGCCCGAATGCCCCCGGACCGAGCCGCCAGGCGCCTTCCGTAGCGGTCACCAGATCCTCGTCTGCCAGGCCGCGCAGGAGCGCCGCCAGGCTGCTCTTGGGCGTGGCGAGCCGGCGGCTCAGGTCGGCAAGCGAGACCGGCTCGTTGCTCGCGCACAAGGCCTCCAGCACGCGGATGACGCGGGTGACCGACTGCGGCGATCCGCCGCGACGCTCCTCCCCGGCCCGAGCGCCTGGCCCCGGAACTGCTCCCGGAATTGCATCGTCATCTGCCTGCAACCGGCCCTCACTGAAAATGCGGAAGAACCTCCCGCGCGAAGATCCCGGCATATGCGAGGAAGCGCTCCGCCGGAAGGCCGGGCGGCATCGCCATCGTGAATTGCTCGACCGGCGCGGTCTCGCGCAGGTGCCGGAAGTGCGCCACCGCCTCCTCCGGCGTGAGGATCTGGAGGATGCCGCTCGCCTTGAAGGCGTCCAGGTCCATGGGGCGCAAGACGGCACCCTCCAGGCCGATCGCCTTGTCCTCGTTCATCCACGCGCCGTAGCTGTTGCTGACATGGTGGAAGTACGGAGCCAGCTCCTCCATCGCCGCTACCTTGTCGTGCGCCACGACGAGCATCAGCCCCTGGAGCCAAATCCGGGCCTGGGCGGGGTCCTTGCCCTGCTCTTCCAGCTTCTGGCGATAGAGCGGCCAGACTTCGGCATTGCCGAAGTAGCCGTCGCCGTACCGCGCCACGCGCTCCATCGCCTTGGGCGCGAAGCCGCCGATGTACAGCGGTATCTGCCGGCGACAGGAAAGCGGGCTTACCTGCGCCCGCCCGAGCGTGAAGAACCGGTCCTCGTGATCCACGCTCTCCCCGTCCCACAGGCGGCGCAGGAGGTGCAGGAACACGTCGAAGCGAGCCCCGCGCTTGGTGAAGTCGAGACCATGGGCGGCATATTCACGCGCGCGGTAGCCGATGGCGAGGCCCAGCTGGAGCCGTCCGCCCGAGAGGATGTCGAGCACCGCGCAGTCCTCGGCAAAACGCAGCGGCTCGTAGAGCGGGCCGAGCGCAATGCCGGTGCCGATGCGCATCCGCCTCGTGCGCGCAGCGACGGCGGCGAGCGTCACCAGCGGCGAGGGCATGTAGCCGTCGTCCGCCAGATGATGCTCGGGGACGAAGGCGCCGTCGAAGCCCAACGCCTCGGTCTCGGCGATGACGTCCAGCGTCTCGGCGTAGAGCGCCTCGGGATCGCGGCGCCACGGCGCCGGATTGCGGAAATCGTAGAGATAGCTGAAAGTCAGCCTGCCGGTCATCGCACCTTCGCCCTCGTATCGTTGGCGAGAGGATTAGGCGCGCCGGCCCGGGCGGCAAGGCGCCGGAGCGATGAGTGTCCGGAAACCCGTGCGCCGGTCGGCCTTACGCCACGTCCATCGCGTAGCCGGCGGCGCGCACGGTGCGGATGGGATCGGTGTCGCCGTCGCGGTTGATCGCCTTGCGCAGGCGGCGGATGTGGACGTCCACCGTGCGCTCGTCGATGTCGGAGTCCATGCCCCAGACGCCGTCGAGGATCTGCTGGCGCGAGACGACGCGGTTCGGGCGCTCCATGAAGTAGCGCAGCAGGCGGAACTCGGTCGGGCCCAGGTGCAGTGCCTCGCCCGAGCGGCGGACGCGGTGGCTGGTCGCGTCGAGCTCGATGTCGCCCCACTGCAGCACGCTCCCCGCGAGCGAAGGGCGCGCGCGGCGCAGCAGCGCCTCGATGCGCGCCATCAGCTCGCGCGGGGAGAACGGCTTGGTGACATAGTCGTCCGCGCCGGTCTTGAGGCCGCGGATCATGTCCTCTTCCTCGCCGCGCGCGGTGAGCATGATGATGGGGACTTGCGCGGTCTCCTTGTCCTTGCGCAGCTGGCGGCAGACCTCGATCCCGGGCACCTGCTCGATCATCCAGTCGAGCACGATGGCATCGGGCATCTGCTCGCGCACCATGACCAGCGCCTCCTCGCCGTCGGGCGTGGAGCGCACGTCGTAGCCCTCGGCGCTGAGATTCCAGGTCAGCAGCTCGCTGAGTGCGACGTCGTCCTCGACGACGAGGATCGAGGCGTTCACGAGAGCATCCCCTGCGAGGTGTCGTCGGTGAGGGAATCGCGTTCGGTGCAGTACTCGCCGGTAGCGGCATAGTAGACCATTTCGGCGACGTTGGTGGCGTGGTCGCCGATGCGCTCCAGGTTGCGGGCGATGAACAGCAGCTGCGCAGCGCTGGTAATCGTCGCCGGGTTCTCCATCATGTGCGTCAGCAGCGAGCGGAACAGCGTGTTGTAGAACTGGTCCAGCTTCTGGTCGCGGCGGATCACCTCCACCGCCAGCGCCGCATCGCGCGAGCCGTAGGCATTGAGGACGTCGCGCACCATGCTCTCGGCGATCTCGGCCATGGCCGGCACCAGCGTGACCGGGTCGATCTTGGTGCGGCCTTCGAGCGCGTTGATGCGCTTGGCGATGTTCTTGGCATAGTCGCCGATGCGCTCGATCACGCCGGAGATCTTGAGCGCGGCGATGACGTCGCGAAGATCGTCGGCCATCGGCGCGCGCAGCGCGATGGTGCGCACCGCGAGGCGGTCCACCTCCGCCTCCAGCGCATCGAGGCGGGCGTCGGCGGCGACGACTTGCGCGGCCAGCTCCTCGTCGTGGTGGACAAGCGCCGTGATGGCGTCGCGGATGGCGACTTCGGCAAGCCCGCCCATCTCGGCGACGAGGCCGCGCAGCTGCCCGATCTCGCTGTCGAAGGCCTTTACGGTATGATCGACCATGGCGTTTTCCTTAACCCATCACCTCAGCCGTAGCGGCCGGTGATGTAGTCCTTGGTGCGCGTCTCGCGCGGGTTGGTGAAGATCTGGTCGGTCTCGCCGTATTCCACCAGGCTGCCCAGATGGAAGAACGCGGTCTTCTGCGAGACGCGGGCCGCCTGCTGCATCGAGTGCGTGACGATGACGATCGCGAAGCTCTCCTTGAGCTCGTCGATCAGTTCCTCGATGCGCGCGGTGGCGATCGGGTCGAGCGCAGAGCACGGCTCGTCCATGAGGATGACCTCGGGGCTCACGGCGATGGCGCGCGCAATGCACAGGCGCTGCTGCTGGCCGCCCGAAAGCGCGGTGCCGGCGTCGGAGAGACGGTCCTTGACCTCGTCCCACAGGCCCGCCTTGGTCAGCGCGCGCTCCACCACCACGTCCATGTCGGCCTTCGCATTCGCCAGCCCGTGGATGCGCGGGCCATAGGCGATGTTCTCGTAGATCGACTTGGGGAACGGGTTCGGCTTCTGGAACACCATGCCGACGCGGGCGCGCAGGGCGACCGGATCCATCGCCGGATCGTAGATGTCCTCGCCGTCGAGCAGGATCTCGCCATCGACGCGGGCGCCCGCGATGGTGTCGTTCATGCGGTTGAGCGTGCGCAGGAACGTCGACTTGCCGCAGCCCGACGGGCCGATGAAGGCGGTGACGATGCCGTTGCCGATGTCGATGGAGACGTCGTTGATCGCCTTCTTCGGTCCGTAGAAGACGTCGACGTTGCGGGCTGTGATTTTTGCTTCGGTCATGTCCCTACCAGCGGACTTCGAACTTGTTTCGAAGATAGATGGCCAGGCCATTCATCGCGAGCAGGAAGAGCAGCAGCACGATGATGGCGGCGGATGTGTTCTGGACGAAGGCCTTGTCGATCTCGTCGGACCACAGGAAGATCTGCATCGGCAGCACGCTGGACGGAGCGGTCAGGCCATCCGGCGGAGTGACGACGAAGGCGCGCATGCCGATCATCAGCAGCGGCGCCGTCTCGCCCAGCGCGCGGGCCATGCCGATGATGGTGCCCGTAAGGATGCCCGGCAGCGCGAGCGGCAGGACGTGGTGGAACGTGGTCTGCACCTTGCTCGCGCCGAGGCCGTAGGCCGCCTCGCGGATCGAGGGGGGCACCGCCTTGATGGCGTTGCGGCCGGAGATGACGATGACCGGCATCGTCATCAGCGCCAGCGTCAGGCCGCCCACCAGCGGGGAGGACCGCGGCATGTTGAAGGTGTTGATGAACACCGCCAGGCCCAGCAGGCCGAAGATGATCGAGGGCACCGCAGCGAGATTGTTGATCGACACCTCCACCCACTCGATCCAGCGCGCCCGGGGGGCGAACTCCTCGAGGTAGATCGCGGCGAGCACGCCCATCGGGAAGCTCAGCAGCAGCGTCACCAGCATGGTCAGCAGCGAACCCTTGGCCGCGCCCCACACGCCCGCGGCGCTGGCGTCGGTCGAGTCCGAGCCGGAGAGGAAGGCCCAGTCCAGCCCGCCCAGCCCGTTCTTGAGCATGATGACCAGCAGCAGCGCCAGGAACCCCAGGCTGAGGACGATGGCACCCAGGCCGAGCACCTTGAAGCGACGCTCGGAAGCGTGGCGCCGCGCGAGGCGCTTGGCCGCCGCGGGCGAATTCCAGTCGGACTTACTCATAGGCTTCGCGGAACCGCTTCACGACGCGCAGGGCGACGATGTTGAGGATGAGAGTGACGACGAAGAGCACCAGGCCCAGCGCGAAGGCCGACAGCGTCTTGGGGCTGTTGAACTCCTGGTCGCCGGTCAGCATCTGCACGATCTGGTAGGTCACCGTCGTCATCGAGGCGAACGGATTGGCCGAGAGATTGGCGGCGGCACCCGCGGCCATGACGACGATCATGGTCTCGCCGATGGCGCGGCTGATCGCCAGCATCACGCCCGCGACGATGCCCGGCAGCGCGGCCGGCAGCAGCACCTTCTTGATCGTCTCCGAGCGGGTGGCGCCCAGCGCCAGCGATCCGTCGCTCATCGCGCGCGGCACCGCGGCCAGCGCGTCGTCGGCCATCGAGGACACGAACGGGATGATCATCACGCCCATCACCAGGCCGGCAGCCAGAGCGCTCTCGGTGGAGGGATTATCCATGCCGACCGAGGCGGCGAAGTCGCGGATGATCGGCGCCACCGTCAGCGCGGCGAAGTAGCCGTAGACGACGGTGGGAATGCCGGCGAGGATCTCCAGCAGCGGCTTGACCCACTTGCGCACGTCGCGGCTGGCGTACTGCGTCAGGTAGATCGCGCTCATCAGACCGAGCGGGATGGCGACCACCATGGCGATGATCGCACCGATGTAGATCGTGCCCCAGAACAGCGGCACCGCGCCGAAGTTGTCCGAGATGTTCTCGCCCGCCGTGCTCGCGGGGGACCAGTGGGTGCCCGTCAGGAAGGCGATCGGCGAGACGTCCTTGAAGAACAGCCCGGCCTCGAACAGCAGCGAGGCGACGATGCCGAAGGTGGTGAGGATCGCCAGCAGCGAGGCTGCCAGCAGCACCGCCAGCACCACCCGCTCCACCACGGTGCGGGCGCGGAACTCAGCGCGTACGCGGGTGAAGGCGAAGGCGCCGCCGGCGAAGGCGACGATCAGCACGATCGCGGCGCCGATCAGCCCGTAGCGGAACTGTGCGGCGCGCATCGGCTCGACCAGCGCCTGCGCCTCCGGGTTGAAGGCGGAGGCGGAGGGATCGGCTGCAAGGTTGCGGGCTTCGGCCAGGATCGAGCCGAGCAGGAACGGGTCCTGCGGCAGCGAGGCGGCGGCGGGGCTGGCGAAGACGGAGCCTTCGACGAGCCCCGGCATGATCGCCTGCCACGCGCCCCAGGCCGCCAGCGCCGGGATCAGGATCCACAGCGCGACGTGCCAGCCATGATAGGCCGGCATCGAGTGCATCGACCCGCGGCCCTTGTAGAGCAGCCGCGCGCGCCCGCGCGCGGCGAACCAGCCGACCAGGCCGAGGCCGAGCACGGCCAGGAGAACGCCTATGAGAATCATGACTGGCCGCCCGGCCCTTTCTTCACGCTACGCTTCCCGCCGGCGCGCCCCGGACCGCGCTGCCACGCGCCCATGCGCGGGCGCAGTGCGGTGGATGGCCGGAGGGAAGCACCAAGCTTGCGCTTACTTCAGGTCCGCGCCGTTCAACGGGGTCATCTTCGAGGCGACGTCCGCGCTCCTGGTGCGCACGTCCTCCGGCGCGATGACCATGCCCTTCTTCTGCAGCAGGCCGTCCGGCGCCCAGGACTTCGTCCATTCCGCCACGTAGCCCTGCAGGCTCTTGATCGGGCCCGCGTGCTGCTTCTTCACGTAGATGTAGAGCGGGCGCGCGCCAGGGTAGCTGTAGTCCGAGATGGTCGCGTACGTCGGTTCGATGCCGGACATCGCGATGCCCTTGAGGCTGTCCGGGTTCTCTTCCAGGAACGAGTACCCGAAGACGCCGATGGCCTTAGGGTTCTGCGAGATCTTCTGGACGATCAGGTTGTCGTTCTCGCCCGCATCGACGTAGGGGCCATCCTCGCGAATGTTGTGGCAGGTGGCCTCGTACTTGTCCTTGTCGCTGTCCTTGAGCGCCGCGGTGGCGGCGTCGGTCTTGCAGCCGGCCTCCAGGATCAGCTCCTTGAGCGCGTCGCGCGTTCCCGAGGTCGAGGGCGGGCCGTAGACCAGGATCGGTTCGGCCGGGAGCGAGGGATTGACGTCCTTCCAGGTCTTGGCGGTGTTCGGCTTGCCGAAGGGCTTGGCGGCCAGCGCCTTGTAGACGTCCACCGGGGTCAGCTTGAAGCCGGGACCCTGCTTCGATTCGGCGAAGGCGATCCCGTCGATGCCGACCTGGATCTCGACGATGTCCTTGACGCCGTTCTTCTGGCACTCGTCGAACTCGGACTTCTTCATCCGGCGCGAGGCGTTCTCGATGTCGGGGTGCTGCGCGCCGACGCCGGCGCAGAACAGCTTCATGCCCGCGCCCGTGCCGGTCGCCTCGATCACCGGCGACTTGACGCCGCTGGCCTTGGCATAGGCTTCCGCCACGGCGGTCGCGAAGGGATAGACGGTCGAGGAGCCCACGGCGCGGACGAAGTCCCGCGAACCCTGGGACGAGCCACCGGACCCGCCGCAGGCACCGAGAGCCAGCACGGACCCCGCGGCGAAGATCATGATCTTGGTCGAACGCATTGGATACCCCCTTGGGCTTCTACTGTGGAGCGCCCCTATTGGGCTT
Organism: Novosphingobium soli; assembly: GCF_042432915.1. Lineage (NCBI taxonomy): Bacteria > Pseudomonadati > Pseudomonadota > Alphaproteobacteria > Sphingomonadales > Sphingomonadaceae > Novosphingobium > Novosphingobium soli. The sequence goes on along the minus strand of NZ_JBHLWK010000001.1, from coordinate 56,935 downwards.
CAATGACACTTCCATGACGAAAGCATGACATACTCCCGCCGACGCGCGGAAAACGCCGATGATCGATCCTGCCGACCACGCTGGCTGTGCCTCTCCCGGCGACCTGTCGAGATCGCTGCAGCGTTGACGAGGGTCTAGGATGCGCATCAGACGATGGCAAGCACCGGGCGGAGGCAGCCACCGCCTCGCCTGTCTCCGAAGTGTCATTTATTCGTCACGTTCAGGTCATAGAGGCCGCTGCGCCAGACGGGACCACCCGATGAATTCCTCATGCAGGAGAGCGATGCCCATGCGAACTCCCGTTGCGGCTGCAGCCGCGGCCCTTGCCGTCGCTGCCCCGCTGCCCGCCTTCGCGCAGGCCATCGACGCCTCCGAAGCGGCGGCGCTGCGCTCGCAGATCCGGGAACTGCGCGAGCGGCTGGAAGCACTGGAGAGCCGGCTCGCGGCGCAGGCGCCCGGCACGGCGGCGCCGGAATCGCCGGCGCCGGACGCGGCGACGGCGCCGATCCCTGCCCTCGCCTCGGTCCAAGCGCCGGCCCCTGCCCCAGCACCCGCCGCGACGCCGTCCCCTGCGGGCGGGAAGGCGTTCAAGATGAAGGGCCGCATCCAGGCCGATGCCGGCATCGTCTCGGCGCCCTCCAGTCTCGAAGACCAGGGCCTCGGCTTCTCCAGCGAGATGCGCCGCATCCGCCTCGGCGCCGAAGGCGAGCTGTCGCCCCAGTTCTCCTACAAGCTGGAGGTCGAGCTCTCGGACAACGCCGTCGACCTCGTCGACACCTTCCTCACTTTCGAGCAGGGCCGCTGGCAGGTCCGGGTGGGCAACCAGAACGCCTTCTGGTCGCTCGACGAGCTGACCGGCGACACGTCGGGCAGCGTCATGGAGCGCGCCGCCTTCACCGACGCCTTCGCCTTCGAGCGGCGCCTAGGCCTCGGCGTCCAGTACACCCGCGGTCCGCTGATCGCGCAACTCGGCGTGTTCACCGACGACATCACCGCCTTGGCCAACAGCAGCGACGGCACCAGCGGCGGGGACGAGAACAACAGCTACTCGGTCGACGGGCGCCTGGTCCTGAACCCCAGGCTGGGAGCGGTCCAGCTCCACCTCGGCGGCTCGGCGCACTGGCGCCGGCTGGGCCGCCTCGCCGACGCGAGCATCCGCTATCGCCAGCGTCCCTTCCTCCACACCACCAACACGCGCCTGATCGGCACCCCTGCGCTCAAGGTCGAGCACGAGACGATGTACGGCCTCGAGCTGGCCGCCATCGCCGGCCGCTGGCACGGCGCCGGGGAGTACTACGCCCTGACCGCCGACCGCGTCGGAGCCTCTCCACTCACGTTCCGCGGCGCCTATGCGGAGCTCGGCTACTTCCTCACCCGGGGCGACAGCCGCGGCTACAAGGGCGGGATCTTCACCAACAATGCGCCGGCCCGCCCGCTGGGAGAGGGAGGCCCCGGCTCGATCCAGGTGAACCTGCGCTACGACTGGCTCGACCTCAACGATCGCGACGTCCGCGGCGGCACCCAGGACGCCTACATCGCGGGCCTGATCTGGACGCCGATCCGCAACTTGCGCTTCCACCTCGACTACGCGCTGCTGCGCTACACCGGCGCCACGGCGCTGCCCTCCGGAGACGACAGCTACGACGCCAACGTGATCGGCACCCGCTTCGAACTGGACTTCTGACGCGCGGGCTCAGTCCACGGTCCGCAGCGGCAGCATGAGCGAGGCGGTGGTGCCGACGCCCTGCCGGCTCTCGATGTCGAAGCGACCGCGATGGCGCTCGACGATGTGCTTGACGATCGAGAGGCCCAGCCCCGTCCCGCCTGCCGCGCGGCTGCGGCTGGTGTCGGCGCGGTAGAAGCGCTCGGTCACGCGCGGCAGATGCTCGGGCGGGATGCCCTCGCCCTCGTCGCGCACGGTCACCAGCACCCAACCCGTGCTCGCCGCCTCGACGGAGACCTCGACGAGCCCCTCGGGCCGGCCGTACTTGCGCGCATTGTCGATCAGGTTGCGCAGCACCTGCGAGAGCTGGCCGCGATCGCCCGCGATCACCGCGCTCGTGCAGTTGGCGCGCACGGAGACCGGCGCGCCGCCGCGGAACTCGCCGGCCACCTCATGCGCCAGTGCCACCATGTCGACGCTCTCCGAAGGTGCCTCGTGCTTCACCGCCTCGATCCGCGAGAGCGACATGAGGTCCGAGATCAGCGCCTGCATGCGCTGCGCCTCGTGGCGGATAGTGCCGAGGAAGCGGTTGCGCACGGCCTCGTCGCCGCCCGCCTTGGGGTTCAGCAGCGTCTCGCAGTAGCCGATCACGTTGGCCAGCGGCGTGCGCAGCTCGTGGCTGGCGTTGGCGACGAAGTCCGCGTGCGACTTGGCGACGCTCACCCGCTCCGACAGGTCGTAGAGGCTGACGATCCGCTCCTGCGGGCCGACCACGCGGCAATCGACCTCCCACACCGAGCCGCCGGTCGACAGCCCCTTGACCCGCGCCGCGCCGCCGTCCTCGCTGAGGATCGCCGCCACCGCCCGCGGATCGCGAATGGCGATGCGCACGTCCTGCCCGACGATGTGCGCGCCCAGCAGCGCCTTGGCGGCAGTGTTGGCGAAGCGGACCAGCCCCCGCGAGACCATCATCGCCGGCGTCTGGAGATGTTCAAGGAGGTGGGCGCCCTCGGTGTTCATGCGCAGTCTGTTCCTTCGTCCGGCCTTGTCGCCCGCAGTCGTATCCCGTCGCCGTCCGTGCCCCGGTGCGCCGCGTGATTCAGCGCCGGTGGCATGCGCGCATGACAGTACCGTTGCAACATTCTCTATCCCCCGAGGGGCAGAATGACGTTTCCGTGTCGGGCAGGGCTCCCGCGACTTGGGAAAAGCTGCCGACCTGCGCCGAGCGACCTAGCCTTGGCTCCCCACATTTGTTATGCGGCCCGCGCCTGACGCGGCGTCCGCAAGCCGGACACGCCCTCCGCGCCCGGCTCCGTCCGTCACGGTCGCGAGGAGGAGCGCGGCCGTCCGCTGGAAAGGTACCCGTGACGCAATTCACTTCCGATCGCCTGCTCCTCTTCGGCGCCACAGGTGATCTCTCCCGCAGGATGCTGCTCCCTTCGCTGTGCGCGCTCGACGCGGAGGGCCTTCTGGACCCGCGCATCGAGATCGTCGGCACCGCGCGCTCCGACCTCGACGACGCCGCCTTCCGCAACTTCGCGCGCGAATCCCTGGAGCAGTTCCTTCCCGCCGGTCGCCGCGGCGGCATGGCGACGTTCCTCAACCGCCTGCGCTACCAGCCGCTCGACGCCACCAACGTCGACAGCTTCCAGGCCCTGGCAGACAAGGTGGGCACGCCGGAGGAAGGCCTGTCGATCTTCCTCTCCACCGCGCCCAGCCTGTTCGAACCGACCATCCACGGGCTGGAAAAGAGCGGCCTGTCCGGCCCCCGCGTCCGCATCGGCCTGGAGAAGCCGCTGGGCGTCGATCTCGCGTCCAGCAAGGTCATCAACGACGCGGTGGCGAACGCCTTTCCCGAGGAGCGTATCTACCGGATCGACCATTATCTCGGGAAGGAGACGGTGCAGAACCTCTTGGCTCTGCGCTTCGCCAACCTGATGTTCGAGCCGCTGTGGAACGCGGCGCACATCGACCATGTCCAGATCACCGTGGCCGAGACCGTGGGCCTGGAATCGCGGGTCGCCTACTACGACGATTCCGGCGCCCTGCGCGACATGGTGCAGAACCACATGCTCCAGCTCCTGGCCCTGGTCGCGATGGAACCGCCCGTCTCGTACGACGCGACCAGCGTGCGCAACGAGAAGGTCAAGGTCCTCCACTCCCTGCGCAAGGTGAACGTCGACCAGACGGTCGTCGGCCAGTACCGCGCCGGCGCGATCGACGGGCAGGCGGTGCCGGGGTACGACGAGGAGCTCGGCAAGGCTTCCGACACCGAGACCTTCGTCGCGATCAAGGCCTTCATCGACAACTGGCGCTGGCAGGGCGTGCCCTTCTACCTGCGCACCGGCAAGCGCCTGCCCCGGCGGACGACGGAGATCGTGGTGCAGTTCCGCGACGTGCCGCACGCGATCTTCCATGGCCGCGGCGCGAAGACGGTGCCCAACCGCCTGGTGATCGGCATCCAGCCCGAAGAGAACATCACGCTCTCGCTCATGGCCAAGGTGCCGGGCCTGGACCGCGACGGCTACGGCCTGCGCTCGGTGCCGCTCGCGATCACCACCCCCGACGCCTTCGCCGACCGCCAGCGCCGGATCGCCTACGAGCGCCTGCTGCTCGACCTCATCGAAGGCGACCAGACGCTGTTCGTCCGCCGCGACGAGGTGGAGGCGCAGTGGCAATGGATCGATGCGATCCGTGCGGGCTGGGAGGAACAGCAGCGCGAGCCCAGGACTTACACCGCAGGAAGCTGGGGCCCGTCCGCCGCCATCGCGCTCGCCGAGCGCGACGGCGTCACGTGGCACGAATGAGCCCGCAAGGGCTTGCGCTTTCAAGTGACCGGGCCCCCGGCCCATCGGCAAGGCCGCACCGGCAAGGGGTGCGGCGGCGCGTCAGGGGCCGCGAGGCAGGACCAGGAGTAGACCCATGAGCAACCTCAACCCGGTGGTCGAGCGCGTGACCCAGCGCATCGTCGAGCGCTCCCGCCCCACGCGCCAGCGCTACCTCGACATGGTGGCGCGCGAAGCCGACCGCCATTCGGACCGCAGCTTCCTGTCCTGCTCCAACCTGGCCCACGGCTTCGCCGCCTCGGGCGAGGACAAGCCGGCGATCGCCTCGGGCCGGGCGATCAACCTGGGGATCGTCACCGCCTACAACGACATGCTCAGCGCCCACCAGCCCTATGGCCGCTATCCCGAGCAGATGAAGCTGTTCTCCCGCGAAGTGGGCGCGACCGCGCAAGTCGCGGGCGGCGTGCCGGCGATGTGCGATGGGGTGACGCAGGGCTTCGACGGCATGGAGCTCTCGCTCTTCAGCCGCGACATCATCGCCCTCTCGACGGCGGTGGCGCTCAGCCACGCGATGTTCGACGGCATGGCGATGCTGGGCATCTGCGACAAGATCGTGCCCGGCCTGTTCATCGGCGCCATGCGCTTCGGCCATCTTCCCGCGGTGTTCGTTCCGGCCGGGCCGATGCCGACGGGCATCTCCAACAAGGAGAAGCAGAAGGTCCGCCAGCTCTACGCCGAAGGCAAGGTCGGCCGCGAGGAGCTGCTCGCGAGCGAGAGCGCCAGCTATCACGCGCCCGGGACCTGCACCTTCTACGGCACCGCCAACTCCAACCAGATGATGATGGAGATGATGGGCCTGCACGTGCCCAACGCTGCCTTCGTCACGCCCAATACCCCGCTGCGCCAGGCGCTCACCCGCGCCGCCACGCACCGGCTGGCGGCGATCACCCGCAAGGGCGAGGACTATCGCCCGATGGCGCAGGTGGTGAACGAGAAGGCGATCGTGAACGCCATCGCCGGCCTGCTCGCCACCGGCGGGTCGACCAACCACGCGATTCATCTTCCCGCCATGGCGCGCGCGGGTGGAATCCTGATCGACTGGGAGGACTTCGACGAGCTCTCCTCGGTGGTGCCGCTCATCACCCGCGTCTATCCCAACGGCTCGGGCGACGTGAACCACTTCCACGCCGCCGGCGGCATGGCCTGGGTGGTGCGCGAACTGCTGGGCGCGGGGCTCGCCCACGCCGACATCCCGACCATCGCCGAAGGCGGAATGGCGGCCTACGAGCAGGCGCCGGTGCTGATGGGGGAGGCCCTCGCCTGGACCGCGGCCCCGGCCGAGAGCGGCGACGATGCCATGCTCCGCCCCGTCGCCAACCCCTTCCTGCCCGACGGCGGCATGCGGCTGGTCCAGGGCAACCTCGGCCGCGGCACCTTCAAGACCAGCGCGGTCGACAAGGAGCGCTGGACCATCGAAGCGCCGTGCCGGGTGTTCGACACCCAGGAAGGCGTCGCGCAGGCGTTCAAGGCCGGCGAGCTCGACCGGGACGTGGTGGTGGTCGTCCGCTTCCAGGGCCCGCGCGCCAACGGCATGCCCGAACTCCACAAGCTGACCCCGCCGCTGGGCGTGCTGCAGGACCGCGGGCACAAGGTGGCGCTTGTCACCGACGGGCGCATGTCGGGCGCCTCGGGCAAGGTGCCGGCGGCGATCCACGTCACGCCCGAGGCGCTGGCCGACGGCCCGCTCGCCTACTTGCGTGACGGCGACGTCGTGCGCCTCTCCGCCGACGACGGCACGATCTCCACCACCGCCGACCTCGCCGGGCGTGATCCGGCGCCCGCTCCGGCGCCGGCCTTCGGCATGGGCCGGGAGCTCTTCGCGATGTTCCGCGCCAATGCCGGCGGCGCCGAACAGGGCGGCTCCTCGATGCTGGAGCTGGCAGGACTGTGAGCGCCACCGAACTCGTCGCCGTCGACATCGGCGGCACCCATGCCCGCTTCGCGCTCGCCAGCATCGCCGACGACGGCACCATCACGCTGGGCGAGCCGGCGACGCTGCACACCCGGGACCACGGCAGCTTCCAGCTCGCCTGGCAGGCCTTTCGCGAGATGAACGGCGGCACCCTGCCCCAGGCGGTCGCCTTCGCCGTCGCCGGCCCGGTGGGCGGGGAGGTCATCAAGTTCACCAACAACCCCTGGATCATCCGCCCGGCGCTGATCGCGGAGAAGCTCGGGGCCACGCGCCACACCATCGTCAACGACTTCGCCGCGGTGGCCCATGCCGTGGCGCGGGCGGACGAGAGCCAATTCCTCCACCTGACGGGCCCGCGCGAGGTGCCGCTCCCGCGGTCGGGGACGATCAGCGTGCTCGGGCCCGGGACGGGCCTGGGCGTCGCGCACCTGTGGCGCGACGGGCGCGGCGGCTATCACGTGCAGGCGACCGAGGGCGGGCACATCGACTACGCCCCGCTCGACCTGATCGAGGACGCCATCCTCGCCCGCCTGCGCAAGCGCCACAACCGCGTCTCGGTGGAGCGGGTCGTCTCCGGCCCCGCGATCGTCGACATCTACGCCACGCTGGCGGCCATGGAGCACCGGCCGGTCTACGAGAGGACCGACGTGGAGATCTGGACCGCCGGCATCTCGGGCGAGGACAGCCTCGCCGCGGCGGCGGTCGACCGCTTCTGCCTGGCCCTGGGGGCCGCGGCAGGCGACTATGCCCTGGCCCACGGAGCCGGCGGCGTCGTCATCGCGGGGGGCCTGGGCTACCGCATCCGCGACACCATCTGCTCGTCCGGGTTCGCCGAAAGGTTCACCGCCAAGGGCCGTTTCGCCGGGCTCATGGCCAGCCTTCCCGTCAAGCTCATCATCCATCCGCAGCCGGGCCTGTTCGGCGCGGCGGCAGCCTTCGCAAGGGAGCACCTGCAGTAATGACCACCAACACCTCTGGCGCATCCGAAGCCGTCGAAAAGGTCATGCGTCTCGCCCCGGTGATCCCGGTGCTGGTGATCGAGGACATCGAGCATGCCCTGCCGATCGCCGAGGCGCTCGTCGCCGGCGGCCTGCCCGCGCTCGAAGTCACGCTGCGCACCGAATGCGCGATTGAGGCGATCAAGGTGATGAAGCAGGTCCCCGGCGCCGTCGTGGGTGCCGGCACCGTCCTCACCCCCGACGACCTGTCCCGCGCGATCGACGCGGGGGCCGAGTTCATCGTCTCGCCGGGCCTGACCCCCATGCTGGCGGAAGCGGCGTTCAAGTCGAAGATCCCGTTCCTGCCCGGCACCGCCAACGCCAGCGACGTGATGTTCGCGCTGGAATGCGGGTTCGACCGGCTCAAGTTCTTCCCCGCCATGGCCGCCGGCGGCCCCCCTGCGCTGAAGGCGATCTCGGCCCCGCTCTACAAGGCGAAGTTCTGCCCGACCGGCGGCGTCACCCCGCAGAACGCGCCCGAGTGGCTCGCGCTCGACGCGGTGCTCTGCGTCGGCGGCAGCTGGATGGTGCCCAAGGGCAAGCCGGACGTCGCGAAGATCGAGGCCGAGGCCCGCGCCGCCGCCGGGCTCGCCCGATGACCGGCACAGGGCTGCGCACCGTCGACCAGCTCGACGCCCGTCTGCAGGAGCTGCACAAGCTCACGGCGATGACGCCGATGTTCAATCCCGTGTTCCAGCTCGGCCTCGAGCTGTCGCGGGAGCTGGAGAACGGCGGCATGTCGCTGGACGACATCGAGGCCCTGGTGGCGGAGATGGACTGCGAGGGCCTGCGCGCCCGCGCCGCCCGGCTCGACCGCATCCTCCAGACCGTTCCCGTCGCGCAGAACGAGCGCCTGCTGGACGAGCTCGCCACCGGCACCGCCTCGGACGACGACTTCACCGCCTTCGCGGTGCGCTGGCAGCGCCCGGCGGCGCACGTCGTGTTCACCGCGCACCCGACCTTCCTGCTGACCGCCGCGCAGAGCGAAGCGGTCACCACCTCCGCCTCCAACGGCGACTTCAGCCAGGCCTCGGTCTGCGTCGCCTCGCCCGAGCGCGACGCCATCACGCTCGACTACGAGCACGACGCGGCGATGGCCGCCATGGCCCGCGGCCAGGCGGCCCGCGACCGGATCAACGCGCGCCTGTTCGATGTCGCCGCCGCCCGCTGGCCCAAGCGCTGGAAGAGCCTCGCGCCCATGCCGGTGCGCTTCGCCCACTGGGTCGGCTACGACATGGACGGGCGCACCGACATCTCGTGGGCGACCTCGATCCGCTACCGCCTGGAGGAGAAGGCCCAGCGCCTCGCCAGCTACGCCGCGAGCCTGGAAGGCGCGGCGCCCGAGATCGCCGCGCAGATGGCCCGCGCACAGGCTCACACCACCGCAGTGGCGAGCGCCTTCAGGCAGGATCTCACCGATCCCGAAGCGCTCTCCGCCGCCGCCAACGGCCTCACCGCCGACCATCCCGACAAGCTGACCAGCCTCGAGCCGGTGATCGCGCGCCTGGAGGAGGAAGCCCGCCACGCCGACCAGGAGCAGGCCCGCGCCCTCCTCGTCACAGCCGCCGCCATGCGCGCCGATGGCCTCGGCATGGGCTGGATCCACTTCCGCGTGAACGCCTCGCAGCTCCAGAACGCGATCCGCCGCCGCATCGACCCCGACGGCAAGCTCAGCCTCGCCAGCCAGGCGGCGCTGGTGCGCATGCGCGAGCTGCTCGCCGAAGTGAAGCCGCTGCGCTCCAACTTCGCGGCGCTGGCGATCGAGAACTCGACCGCGGTGCGCCAGTTCCTCGCCATGGCGCAGATCCTCGGCCACGTCGACGCCGACGCCCCGATCCGCATGCTGGTGGCCGAGTGCGAGGAACCCACCACGGTGCTCGCCGCGCTCTACTTCGCGCGTATGTTCGGGATCGACGAGAAGGTCGACGTCTCGCCTTTGTTCGAGACCGAGAACGCGCTGGAGCACGGCGGCCACTTCCTCGACGCGGTGCTCGCCGAGCCGGCCTATCGCGACTACGCCCGCAAGCGCGGCCGCGTCTCGATCCAGACCGGTTTCTCCGACGCCGGCCGCTTCGTCGGCCAGGTGCCCGCCGCGCTCGCCATCGAGCGCCTGCAGGGCCGGCTGGCAGAGGCCATGGCCGCCAACGGCCTGTCCGACGTCGCCGCGCTGGTGTTCAACACCGGCGGCGAATCGATGGGCCGCGGCTGCCACCCTTCCAGCATCGACGACCGCTTCGACTGGCAGATGTCGCCCTGGGCCCGCCGCCGGTTCCTGCGCGCAGGGATCCGGCTGGAGCCCGAGGTCAGCTTCCAGGGCGGCGACGGCTACCTCTGGTTCGGCTCGGACGCGCTGGCCTTCGCCACGCTCACGCGCATGGCCGAGCGGCCTTTGTGGAACGCCGACGTCAACGCCCCGACCGACCTGTTCTATCGCCGCACCGACCTCAGCCTCGACTTCTACCGCGCGATCCGCGCCGTGCAGCACGATCACCTGGAATCGGCGACCTACAGCCGGGCGATCACCGCATTCGGACTCGGCCTGCTCAACGACACCGGCAGCCGCAAGGCGCGCCGCCAGTCGGACCTGGCCTCCGACCGCACGATGAACCTGCGCCAGATCCGTGCCATCCCGCACAACGCCATCCTGCAGCAGCTCGGCTATCCGGTGAACGTGATCGCCGGCATCGGCACCGCCGCGGACGGCAACCGCGAGGAGATCGCCGCCCTCCTGCGCGAAAGCGCGCGCGGGCGCCAGATCATCCGCCTCGCCCGTGCCGCCAACGCGCTCGCCTCGATCAAGACGGTCTCGGCCTACGGCGAGCTGTTCAACTCGGCCTACTGGGCGAGCCGCCCCTATCGCGGCGACGAGCAGCACATCGCCGACGCCTGCCTCAAGCTGGCCGAGTACCTGACCAAGGACGACCGCACCGGCGTCTACCGCCGCCTCGCCTCGCGCCTCAGGGTCGATGCGCTCAAGCTCTACCGACTGCTCGACCTGATCCCTGACGAGGCGCCCCTGCCCGACCGCGAGCACACGCGCCGGTCGCTGGGCGTGCTGCAGGCCCTGCGCATCGCCTTGTTCCAGCACATGTTCCTGCGCGCGGTCATGGTCCCGCCGTTCAGCCGCGCCAACGACATCAGCCGCGACGACGTGCTGGAGATGTTCTTCACCCTGCGCGTCGACGACGGCCTCGCGCAACTGCGCCGCGCCTTCCCGGTCCACTTCCCTTCGATCAGCGACTTCGCGGTGGACGAGCCGAGCGACTACCCCGATTCGAGCGCGACCGGCTATGCGCAGATCCACAAGGACTACATCGACCCGATCGCCCGGTCCTACGCGCTGAGCCTCAGGATCACGACGGCGCTGGCGAACGAGTTCGGCGCGCACGGCTGAGGCTTTGGCCCCTCCACCACCGACTGCGTCGGCGGTCCCCTCCCCATTCCTGCGGAACGGGGAGGATTGGTTCCTTCTTGATCCTCCCCGTCGCGCAGCGATGGGGAGGGGGGACCGCTCGCGAAGCGAGTGGTGGAGGGGTGTGGGTGGAGAGGTAAAAACTAACCCCGCGCCGCCGCCAGCTCGGCCGCCAGGGTCGCGACCAGTTCGCCCGCCGGCATGGCACGGGCGAGCGGTGCGCCCTGCCCGGCCCACTGCGCGCCGAAGCCATGCTCGCCGCGGGCCTTGGCGGCTTCGTTCAGCGCCTTTCCGGCGTGATAGGCGATCGGGTAGTCGGGCACCCGGCGCTCGCCGAGTTCGGCGCCCAGCGCGGTGAAGCGGTTGGCGAGCGCGCGCGCCGGGCGGCCCGAGACGAGCGGCGTCAGCGTGGTCGCATAAGCCCCGGGGCCCGCAAGGGCGGCGCGATAGGCCTCATCGGCGGCGGATTCGGGGCAGAGCACGAAGGCGGTGCCGAGCTGCGCGGCCACGGCGCCGAGATCGAGCGCGGCGGCGATGCCGGCGCCGTCCATAATGCCCCCGGCGGCGATCACCGGCAGGGCTTCGCGCGCGAGCAGGCGCGTCAGCGCCAGGGTGCCGAGCTGCGGGTCCGGCGCGGCCGGATCGAACATGCCGCGATGGCCGCCCGCCTCGATGCCCTGCGCCACCACGCCGTCGAGCCCGGCCGCCGCGATCGCTCGCGCCTCCTCCACGTTGGTAGCAGTCGCGAGCAGCAGGACGCCCTTGTCGCGCAGCGCCGCGATGGCGCCCGCGTCGGGAAGGCCGAAGTGGAAGCTGACCACGGGCGGGGCGAGCTCGACCAGCAGCGCCAGCATCTCGCCATCGTCGACGAAGCTGCGGTAGGGCGCCTGCAACGCCTCGGGCGGCTCCGCGCCGAACTCGACGAAGAGCGAGCGCAGCCAGTCCAGCCACCCGGCTTCGCGCTCGGGATCGGCGACCGGCGCGCGGTGGACGAAGAGGTTGACGTTGAACGGCCGCGCGGTGCGGCCGCGCACCTCCGCCACCAGCGCGCGCACGCCCGCGGGATCGAGGGCGCCCACCGCCACCGAACCGAGGCCGCCGGCTTCGCAGACCGCGGCCGCCAGCGCGGGGGTGCTGGTCCCCGCCATCGGAGCCTGGATGATGGGGGCGGTGAGTCCGAGGCGCTGCGGCAGGGTCATGTCGGTCTTTCGCAAGGGCAAGCGCCGGCCGGCGCCCGTTACTCCATCAGTCCCAGCAGCTTGTCGATCTCGCAAGTGGCGAAGCCGACGGTGCTGTCGGAGATGCCGTAGGGGATCAGCAGGCGCTCACCCACCTTGAGCGCGCCGCAGGTGTAGATCACGTTCGGCACGTAGCCCGAGCGATCGGCGTTCTCGGCGGTGAGCACGGGCTCGGTGCTGCGCGCGATCACCTTGCTCGGATCGTCGCGGTCCAGCAGCGCGCAGCCCAGCGCATACTTGCGCATGGCGCCCACCCCGTGGGTGAACAGCAGCCACCCCGCATCGGTCAGGATCGGGCTGCCGCAGTTGCCGATCTGGATGAACTCCCAGGGATACTTGGGCTCCATCAGCAGCACGCCTTCGTCGTCCCACACGTCGATGCGGTCGGAGCGCAGCAGGAACAGGTTCTTGCCGTCCTGCCGGCTGACCATGGCGTAGCGGCCGTCGATCTTCTCGGGGAACAGCGCCATTCCCTTGTTGCGGCCGGCGGCGCCGCTGATCGGCTCCAGGTCGAACTTGCGGAAGTCGCGCGTGCGCAGCAGCTCGGAGCGGATCGAGGTGCCCGACCATGCGGTGTAGGTGCCGATCCACTCGTAGTCGCCGCCGCCGTGGTCGAACTGGACCAGGCGCAAATCTTCCAGGCCGCCGCGCTGCTGCTCGGTGATGGGAAAGATGACGGTGTTCGACAGGCTCGAATCCGCATGCCGGTGGACCGAGACGATCCCCTCGGCATCGGTCTCTCCCTCCTCATCGAGCTCCACCGACGTCGCGAAGGACGCCTGTGGCCACAGCGAGAAGGTGCCGTCGCACTCGGCGATGCCCTCGCGGAAGGCGATCGTGCTGATGTGCCCCTCGCCTACCGCGCGCAGCGACATGATGAAGCGCACGCAGCCGTCCTGCAGGCCCGACTGGTCGGGCGACGGGACGATCGAGGGGTTCATCAGCGCCGCGGCCGCGAACGTGTACTCGTGGCAGAAGTACGAGCCGATGAGTCGCTGCTTCGTTTCCGAAAGGGCGCCACGGTCCAGCTCCAGATTGCGCGCGACTTCCTCGAAGCGCTCGGAGAAGATGCTCTCGGTCTGCCAGTGCCGCTCCTTGAAGTCGTGCAGCACGCGCTCGTACTCGGCCGCGGCGCGCTCCTCGGTCAGCGCGGCGACATCCTCGACGAGGCGCATCGCCCGGCCGCCGGGGGCATTCTTCGACTGCCAGCCCAGGTGGAACGGACGAATGACGACTCGCGCCGGATCGGCGTGAAGGCGCGTCTCGAAGATGTGCAGCGGATCAGACCAAACGTTCTCGGGCCGGTTCAAGCAGTCCTCCTTGGGGGGCCAGAGATGCCGACGGCAGCGGTTCCATCTCGACCAGTTCCATAAGCGCATAATGCGACAACTGGAAGGCCAGGATCGACTCCGCTCCGCAGTTCGCGTTGGCACCGCGCGGGGTCACGCCGTCGCGGCAGCGTCCGGCGGCGAGGTCGGCCAGCACGACGCCGCGGTCGTTGCCGCCGAAGAACCAGCGCCAGGCGACCTTGGCGTGCTCCAGCCAGAAGGCGCCGCGGGTGGCGCGGAACGCCGAGTGTGCCGCCTCGATGGCGGCCTGCGCCTCCAGCGGCTGCTGGTCGAACGGCAGGTAGCTGTGGGGCTTGTGGAAGCTCTCGGATCCGATCGGGCGGAACTGCCCGCGCGCGGAGACCTGCTGGCCGCAGATCCACTGCAGGGTCTCGAGCCCGGCGCCGGTCCAGTCGTCGCGGCCGAGCGCCTCGCCCGCCTCGATCAGCGCCTGCGACAGACGGGGGTTGTCGTAGCCCAGCACGGCCTCGAACCAGGCCCAGTCGGGCCGTCGCCCCTCGCCCAGCACCCGCATCAGGAAGTCGCCGCCCTGTTCGACCAGCGCGCGCGAGGCGGCATGGCCGGGGTCGCGGCGCAGCACCGCGCAGGCGCCCAGCATGCTGAAGGCCACCGCGCGCGGCGAGCCGAGCGGCTCGATCGACCCGAGCACCTCGTCGTAGAGGTGCATCGCCCAATCCGACAGCCCGGCGTCGGGGGCGCGCTCGAACGTCTGGCCGAGCGCCCACACGGCGCGCCCGTTGGAGTCCTCCGAACCCTCGTCCTCGCACCAGCTGCGGTCGAAGCGCATGAAGTTGCGGAAGCGGCGCAGGTCCGGGTTCCAGGCGAACTGGATGAAGGCGGCGTAGACCAGGCTCCACTTCATCCGCTCGGCCACGGGCAGGCCCTGCGCGACGTTCATCAGCATGAGCGCCCGGGCGTTGTCGTCCAGGCAGTAGCCGTGGCGGCGGTCCGGCACGACGCCGACCGAGTGCTGGAGCATGCCGGTGGCATCGCTCATGGCGAGCACGGCGGAGAGGCCGGGGATGGCGGAAAGCGGCGGCTCGGCGGGCTCGGGCGCCACGGCGGTGGTCACCAGACGGGCCGTCGCGTCGGCGAAGCGGGGCCAGATCGTCTCGCGGCCGCGGGCATAGGCCCGGCGCTGCATCGCGGCCAGGTCGCGCGGGGAATCGAGCAGGCCGTTGACGGCGGCGGCGATGGCTTCGCTGCAGTTCGGCTCGATCAGCCGGCCGACGTCCTGCGCCAGCAGTTCGCGGGCATGCACATAGGGGGTCGACACCACGGCCTTGCCCAGCGCCACGGCGTAGCTGAGCGTGCCCGAGGTGGACTGCTGCAGGTTGGGATAAGGCGTCAGGTAGATGTCGCAGGCCTCGAGCTGGTCGAGCAGCTCGGGCGTGTCGAGGAAGCGGTTCTCCCAGGCGATGTGGTCGGCGACGCCCAGCTCGCGCGCGAGGCTGACGAGGTTCTCGCGGTAGACCTCGCCCTCGTGCGCGACGAGCTTGGGATGGGTGGCGCCTACGATGCGGTAGAGCACCTCGGGATGGCGCTCGACGATCGCCGGCAGCGCGCGGATCGCGTTCTCCAGGCCCTTGCCCGGGCCGAGCAGGCCGAAGGTCGTCAGCACCTTGCGGCCGGTGAGGCCAAGGCGCGCCTTGAACTCCTCCTGGCGGCCGAACGGGCGGTCGGGGGCGCCATGGTCGATCACCTCGATGATGCCGGCAGGAGCGCCGTATTCACGCTCCAGGATGTCGCGCGACTGGCGGGACATGACCATGATCCGCGACGAGCGGGTGATGAGGTGGTGCAGGATCGCGCGCTGGCGCTCGGAGGGCTCGCTCAGCACGGTGTGCAGCGTCAGCACCAGCGGCGCGGCGAGGCGGTCGACGAAGTGGAGCACCATCTCCCCGTCGGGGCCGCCGAAGATGCCGTATTCGTGCTGGAGCCAGACGGCGTCGACGCCGGCCTCGTTGATCTGGCGCGCGGCGCGGGCATAGTCCTCGGCATCGTCGCAGGTGATGGTCCCGGCGACGCCTTCGTAGGAGAGCGGCTCGCGCGGGTCGTCCAGTGCATGGACATCCACGGCGATCTCGGGATGGAACTCCCGCAGCTTCTCGAACACGTCGGTGGTGAAGGTGGCGATGCCGCACTGGCGGGGCGCGAAGTTGCCCACGAGCGCGATCCGGGCCGGGCGGTTCAGCGCCGACGCACCCGCCTCGAAGATCGAGTGGACTTCGGCCACCTCGCGCCCGAATTCGAAATCATGGGAGAGCGGCAGATGAGCCATGCGGACTCCGTGAACGAGAGGTGAACTGTCACAGGCTGAATACTTTTGTGACGATTCGGTTTCCCGCTGCACTGCAAAAAAGGGCAGGACGATCGCCCGGGCGGCCCGATGGAGCCGCATTGCCCCAGTTGCGTACACTTGTGCCCTAAGTGGCCGTCGCAAGGTGCAGGAATGGCCGGGCGGTTTCCACCAGCGTGGCGCTGTCCTGGGAGCCGGGCAGGATCTGCGCGAGCAGCTCGGTGTCCTTGAGCAGCATCCGCGCGCCGTGCTCGAAGGCGCGGGGCTCGGGGATGCGGGCATAGACCTCGAAGCCGAAGCTGCGCCCGGAGCTGGCGGCCACCAGCTCCGCCAACGCCCCGCGCTCCACGCCCAGCGCCTCGCCCGCCTGCAGCGCCGCCTGCGCGAGGCCCATGTTGGCCGCCATCAGCGCGTTGTTGACGATCTTCGCCTTCTGCCCCGCCCCGGCCGCGCCGAGCAGGACGATCAGCCGGCCGAAGCTCTCGAACACCGGCCGCGCCTGCGCGAAGGCAGCCTCCGCGCCGCCGCACATCACCGTCATCGTGCCCGCCTCGGCCCCCGGCGCCCCGCCACTGACCGGCGCGTCGACCATGGCGACCCCGCTTTCGGTACAGAGCCGCTCCACCGCCTCCGCGGTCTGCGGAAGCACGGTGGAATGCAGCGCCAGCAGGCTGCCCGGGCGCATCGCCGGCACCAGCCGCGCGCAGACCTCCAGCACGTCGGCGTCGTTGACGACGCACAGGCCGACGTGGTCGCACCCCTGGCCCAGCGCCTCGAGGCTGCCGGCAACCTGCGCCCCCGCCTGCGCCAGCGCGGCGCAGGCCTCCGGCCGCCGGGCCCACACCGTGAGCGGGAACCGCTGCATCATGCGCCGCGCCATCGGCTCGCCCTGGCTGCCGATGCCGACGAACCCCGTGCGAATACCGCTCATCCCTCTCTCCCTGCTCGCATCCGGCCAGGGTGCAGGATGCCCCCTGCCGGGCCGCTGTCCAGCGCGGACCCGCTCGGCATCGTCCCGGCGACGCGCCACGGCGGTAATGCGGATCGCCGCGCGTGGCGGGCGCCCCTTCGCGTCGCTGGGCCAGCGCCAGTGGACTCGGTCGCACTGCTTTCCTATGCTTGCCGTCCAAAGCAACAATCGAACAAGGGATAGCATGGCCGCAGGCACGGGAACGCTCCATTCGCTGCTGTCGCCGCTCACCGGCGCCGACGCGGCCGCCCGGGTGCTGGAGATCCTGGCGATCGACCCCGAGCTGTCCGGCTTCCAAGCCCGCTCGCGCACAGGCGGGCACGCAACGCGCGCGCAAGTGGCCATGGCGCTCAACGCCGCGCTGTTCCTCGACCTGCTGGACCGGGTGCCGACCGCCGCCCGCTACGTCGCGCGGGTGCGCGAAGGGGGCGACCGCATCGTCTTCGACCATGGGGCGCTGCGCACCATCGACGGTCCGACCGGGGCGCTGCCTTCCGGCCACGCGGCGTTCCTGCGGTTCCTCGCCCCGCTCGGCTACGAAGTGCGCGGGACCTACCCGCTGCCGGCGCTGACGATGACCGGACGGGCCTTCGTCCACGCCGACATGCCCGAGGCGATCCCCCAGTTCTTCGTCTCGGAGCTGCACCTGTCCGAGCTTCCCGAGGCGGCGCAGGCGGCAGCGGCGGCCATCTTCGCGAGCGCGACCGATCCGCTCGGCGACGCCGAGTGGCAGGCGCTGGACGTGCTCGCGCGCGAGGGTGCCTGCACGCTGGCGCAGGCCGTCACCATCCTGCAGGGCGCCTTGCGCGCCTTCAAGCGCCGGCACGCGCCGCCGGCCCTGGCGGACTACGAAGCCCTGCTGCAGCACAGCAAGGAAGGCGCCTGGATCGCCACCGAGGGCAACGCCTTCAACCATGCCACCACCCGCGTGCCCGCTGTCGAGACCCATGCCGACGAACTCAAGGCAGCGGGCTTCCCGCTGAAACCGGCGGTGGAGATCTCCCGCAACGGGCGGGTCCGGCAGACCGCGATCCTGGCCGACCGGGTCGCGCGCGCCTTCCGCCTCGCCGACGGGAGCGAGATCCTGCGCGAAGTGCCCGGCTCGTTCTTCGAGTTCATCAGCCGCGACATCGACCCCGCGACCGGCAGGCTGGACCTCACCTTCGACAGCGGCAACGCCACCGGCATCTTCGCGGTGACGAGGGACCGGGCATGAGCGTGCTGCGCTCCTTCGATCCCGCCACCGGCGACCTGGTCTGGGAAGGCGAGGCGGCGGGCGCGGACGCAGTCTCCGCCGCGCTGCTGCGGGCGCGCCGCGCCTTTCCGGGCTGGGCCGCCCTGCCCCTGGAGGCGCGCGTGGCAGTGGTCGAGCGCTACCGCGCCGCGCTGGAAACCCGCAAGGAGCCGATGGCGCAAATGATCGCGCGCGAGACGGGCAAGCCGCTGTGGGAAGCGCGCGGCGAAGTCGCCTCGATGATCGGCAAGGTCGGGCTCTCGATCGCGGCACAGGCCGAGCGCGCGGGCGAGAAGCGCTCGGACATGCCGTTCGGACAGGCGGTGCTGCGGCACCGGCCCCACGGCGTCATGGCGGTGCTCGGGCCGTTCAACTTCCCCGGCCACCTGCCCAACGGCCACATCGTCCCGGCCCTGCTCGCCGGCAACACGGTGGTGTTCAAGCCCTCGGAGATGACCCCGGCGACCGGCGCGGCCATGGCCGAGTGCTGGGAGGAGGCGCTCGGCGACCGACCGGGCGTGTTCCAGTGCATCCAGGGCGCGCGCGCGACGGGCGAGGCGCTCGTCGCCGGAGCCATCGACGGGCTCCTGTTCACCGGCTCGGCCGGCGCCGGCACGCATTTCCGCCGCATCTTCGCCGACCGGCCCGACGTGATCCTGGCGCTGGAGCTCGGCGGCAACAATCCGCTGGTGGCCTGGGACGCCGCCGAGGTGGAGGAGGCCGCCGCGGTGGTGGTGCAGTCCGCCTTCATCACCACCGGCCAGCGCTGCTCCTGCGCGCGCCGGCTGATCGTGCCGGACAGCGCCTTCGGCACCGCGCTGGTGGAGGCGGTGGCCGCGCTCGCCGGCCGGGTGACGATCGGCGCCTGGGACGAGACCCCCGAGCCCTGGATCGGTCCGCTGATCTCCGAGGCCGCGGCCGACGGCGCCCGGGCGCGCGTCGATGCGCTGGTGGCGCGCGGCGCGCGCACGATCAAGCCGTTCTCCGCGGTCGAGGGCCGCTCGGCCGCCTTCGTCACCCCGGCCGTGCTGGACGTAACGGGCCTGTTCGTCCCCGACGAGGAGATTTTCGCTCCCGTCCTGCAGGTGAGCCGCGTACCGGACTTCGACGCGGCGCTGGACGCGGCGAACAACACGCGCTTCGGCCTCTCCGCCGGGCTCCTCAGCGCTGACGACGCGCTGTGGGACCGCTTCTTGCGCGAATGCCGCGCCGGGGTGGTGAACCGCAACCGCCCGACCACCGGCGCCGCCGGTTCGATGCCCTTCGGGGGCCTGGGCGAGAGCGGCAACCACCGCCCCAGCGCCTACTACGCCGCGGACTACTGCGCCTATCCGGTCGCCAGCTTCGAGGCGCCGGATGCTGCCGGCAACGGCGCCGCCCTGGCCGGCAAGCTGCGGCCATGACCGGGCTATCCGCCGAGGAACAGGCGCTGCTCGCCCCGATCGAGCGGGCTCCGATCCTCTCGCACACGCTCGAATGGGCCTCGATCAACAGCGGAACGGGCAATCTGCAGGGCCTCGCGGCGATGGCCGGCTACCTGGCCGACGCCTTCTCGCAACTGCCCGGCACCGTGCGCCTGGTCGATCCGGCGCCGGTGCAGACGGTCGATGCCCGCGGCCAGCTCCAGGACGTCGGCCATGGCCGCCACCTCGTCCTCTCGGTCCGGCCTGACGCCGCGCGCCGGGTGCTGCTCACCGGCCACATGGACACGGTCTATGCGCGCGAGCATCCGTTCCAGGCCTGCGAGTGGCTGGACGAGGACACGCTGAACGGCCCGGGCACGGCCGACATGAAAGGCGGCCTCGCGCTCATGCTGGCGGGCCTTGCCGCCTACGAGCAGACGGCACCGACGCTGGGCTACGACGTCCTCGTCAACAGCGACGAGGAGACCGGATCGCTGTCCTCCGCCGGGCTGATCGCCGAGCTCGCGCAGGGCAAGCTCGCGGCGCTGACCTACGAGCCCGGGCTTCCCGACGGCAGCATGGCCCGCGCGCGGCCGGGCTCGGGCAACTACGCCGCTGTCGTCACCGGCCGCTCCGCCCACGCCGGCCGCAACCCGGGGGACGGGCGCAATGCCCTCGTCGCCGCCAGCGACCTGGCGATGCGCCTCGCGGCCGCCGCGCGCGAGGGGCTGACGGTCAACCCGGCACGGATCGAGGGCGGCGGGCCCAACAACATGGTGCCCGACCTCGCGATCCTGCACTTCAACCTGCGCCCGCGCACGCCCGACCTCGCCGAAGCGGCGCAGGCTCTGGTGGAGGCGGCGGTGGCGGAGGTGGGTGCCGCGCACGACGTCGGCATCCGTCTCCAGGGCCGCGTCTCGCGCCCGCCCAAGCCGATCACCCCCCGCACCGAGGCGCTGTTCGGCCTCGTCGGCGGGGCTTCCGCCGACCTCGCGCCGCCGGGCGGCCGGCCGATGCGCTGGCAGGACACCGGCGGCGTGTGCGACGGCAACAACATCGCCGCCTGCGGCGTCCCCGTGCTCGACACGATGGGCGCGCTGGGCGGCGCGATCCACTCGCCACAGGAGTTCCTGATCGCCAGCTCGCTCGACGCCCGTGCCCGCCTCACCGCGCTGGTGATGCACCGCCTCGACCGGCAGGGGCTGCCCGCATGACCTTCGTGCTGCGGACCGCCACCGAGACCGACCTCGAAGCGCTCTACCGCATGGCCAAGGGCACCGGCGGCGGCTTCACCAACCTCCCGCCCGACCGCCCCACGCTCCAGGCCAAGCTCGCGCGGGCCGCCCGCAGCTTCGCGCGCGACGACGGGCAGATCGCCAACGACCTATTCGCCTTCATCCTGGAGGACACCGCCAGCGGCAAGGTGCGCGGCACCTGCCAGGCCTTCTCGCAGGTGGGGACCGAGCTGCCGTTCTACTCCTACCGCATCGGGCGCATCACCCAGCACTCGCGCGAACTCGACCGCACCTTCCGCGCGGAGATGCTGACGCTCTCGACCGACCTCGACGGGGCGAGCGAGGTGGGCGGGCTCTACCTCGACGCCTCCGAGCGCTCGGCCGGGGTGGGCAAGCTGCTGGCGCGCAGCCGCTACCTGTTCATCGCCACCCACCGCGAGCGCTTCGGCGAGGTGACCCTGGCGGAGCTGCGCGGCGCCATCGACGATGCCGGCAACTCGCCCTTCTGGGACGGCCTCGCGGGGCGCTTCTTCGACATGAGCTTCCGCGACGCCGACGAGTTCAACGGCAAGTACGGCAACCAGTTCATCGCCGACCTCATGCCCAAGCACCCGATCTACACCGCGCTGCTCTCCGAGGCCGCGCGGCAGGTGATGGGCCAGCCGCACTACTCCGGCCGCCCGGCGATGCGGATGCTGGAGAGCGAGGGGTTCGCCTTCCAGAACTACATCGACATCTTCGACGGCGGCCCGACCATGATCGCGAAGACCGACCAGATCCGCACCATCCGCGAGGCCCGAAGGGTGCATGTCTCCACCCTTTCCCCCCCATCCGGGGAGCCCACCCACATCGTCTGCACCGGGCGGCTGGGGGCGTTCCGCGCCTGCCTCGGCCGGGTGGGGGAGGACGCGAGCCTGGACGAAGCGGCGGCGGGCCTGCTGCGCGTGGGGGTGGGGGACGCGATCACCTGCGCGCCGGCGTGAGCGCGGCGTTTCGCCCTGACACGCTGCTAACCGCGCGCTAAGTTGGCCTTATGCTCACCGAAATCAACTTCGACGGGATCGTCGGGCCCAGCCACAACTACGCCGGGCTCAGCCTGGGCAACCTCGCCTCGGCCCGCAACCTGGGCAGGGAGTCCCGCCCCCGCGCCGCCGCATTGCAGGGCCTCGCCAAGATGCGGGCCAACCTGGAGCGCGGCCTGGCGCAAGGTTTCCTCCTCCCCCAGCGCCGCCCCGCCGAGGCCTGGCTGCATGCTCTGGGCACCGACATCGCCTCCGCCAGCCCCGCCCTGCGCGCCAATTCGCTCTCCGCCTCGTCGATGTGGTCCGCCAATGCGGCGACCGTCTCGCCCGCCCCCGACACCGCCGATGGGCGCTGCCACCTCACCGTCGCCAACCTCGTGACGATGCCCCACCGCAGCCACGAATGGCGCGAGACGATGGCGCAGCTGCGGCTCGCCTTCGCGGACACCGCGCACTTCGCGGTCCACCCGCCGGTGCCCCCGCCCTTCGGAGACGAGGGCGCGGCCAACCACATGCGCCTCTGCGCCGCCCACGACGCGCCGGGCCTGGAGGTCTTCGTCTACGGCGTCGCGGGCGGCCCCTTCCCCGCCCGCCAGCACCGCGAGGCGAGCGAGGCGGTGGCGCGCCTCCACGGGCTCGACCCTGCGCGCACCGTGTTCGCCCGCCAGTCGGACGCGGCCATCGCCGCCGGCGCGTTCCACAACGACGTCGTCGCCGTCGCCAACGCGCGCGTGCTCTTCACCCATGAGCTGGCCTTCGCCGGGCGGGAAGCGCTCTACGCCGACCTGCGCGCCAGGCTGCCCGAGGTCGAGATCGTCGAGGTGCCGGCCGCCGCCGTCAGCCTCGCCGATGCGATCGCGTCGTACCTCTTCAACGCACAGCTGGTGACGCTGCCGTCGGGCGAGATGGCGCTGGTCCTGCCGGGCGAAGCGCGCGAGACGCCGTCGGTCTGGCGCTGGCTGGAAGCGCACGTGGCCGGCAACGGTCCGATCCGCCACCTCTTCGTCCACGACCTGCGCGAGAGCATGGCCAACGGCGGCGGCCCTGCCTGCCTGCGCCTGCGCGTCGTGGCCGACCCCGCGACGATCGACCCGCGCTTTCTCGCAAGCCCGCAGACGCTCGACAGGATCGAGGCTCTGGTCGGCCGGCTCTGGCCGGAACGGATCGCCGTGGACGACCTGTCCGACCCCGCGCTCTGGCGCACCTGCCTGGAGGCGAGGACGGCGCTCTGCACCGAGCTGGACCTTGCCGAGCTGGAAGATCCGATCGCCTGACTGTATCAGGTGCGCGGAACCGGAAGGCGGTTGGGCTTTTTGCAATGGTTCCTCGATATACAGCCCTCATATGGATTCCATGACCACCGACGCCCGACCGCTGCCCGACCCCATCCGCGCCGCCATCTTCGACATGGACGGCACGCTGATCGACTCCGAGGCGGTCCAGCACCGGGCCTTCGTGGAGACCGCCGCCGCGCTGGGCTGGCCGCTTTCGGACGACATCCTGGAAGCCATGGTCGGCGTGAACCGCGACGCCAACGAGCTGATGCTCGCGCAAAGACTGGGCGCGGACTTCCCTTTGCGCCGCTTCTATGAAGACGCGGACCTGCTGTTCGAGGCCGCCGTGGACGCCGGCTTGCCGCTGCGCCCCGGCGCCGAGCTGATCCTCGACCACTTCCGCAAGGCGGCCATCCCGCTCGCCCTCTGCACCTCGACGATGGGCGGCAAGGCGCAGGACCGGCTGGAGAAGGCCGGGCTCCTCCACTACTTCGACGTCGTCGTGACGCGCAGCGACGTGACGCACCCCAAGCCCCATCCGGAGCCCTACCGGCTGGCCGCCGAACGCCTGGGCATCGACCCCGCGGACTGCGTAGCGATCGAGGACAGCTATGCCGGCGTACGCTCCGCCACCGCGGCGGGGATCGCCACCGTCATGGTTCCGGACCTGCTGCCGCCCACCGAGGAGCAGACGCTGGTCGTGGCCAGGGTCCTGCCCAGCCTGTCGGACCTGCGCGACCTGCTGCTGGCGCCCACCGAAAGCTGACCGCCGGCTCCTTGCGCGCGGTGGCGCTCAGGCCGGCGGGGCGTCGGGCTGGTTGTCGGGATGCGCGGCGCGGAACTCGGGCCGTTCGAGGCACGCCGCCTCGATCCCCACGAGCGCGGGAAAGCCTGCGAGATCGAAGCCGAAGCGTCGCGCGTTGTAGAGCTGCGGTATCGCCACGCACTCGAAGTAGCCCGGCTCCCCGAAGGGAAAGCTCCCGAAGCTGCGGCCCGCCAGGCGCGCCTCGACGCCCGGCAGCGTCTTTCCCAGCCAGTGGCGATACCAGCGATCCACTTCCGCTTGCGGCAACCCCAGATCCTGCCTGAGATAGGCGAGCACCGGCGAGTTCAAGGGCGCGTGCAGTTCGGTGGCGATCGCCATCGCCAGTTCGCGCGCGGCGAAGCGGTCGTCCCCGCTTCGGGGCAAGAGGTGGCGTTCGGGAAAGCGCTCGTCCAGCCACTCGAGAATGGCCATGGACTGCGCCCGCACCACCCCGTCCATTTCCAGCGCGGGCACGCCGGCGAAGGGATTGAGCGCGCGAAATGCCGGGTCCTGCTGCTCGGCGGCGAGCAGGTTGACCGGCACCGTCTCATAGGCGAGCCCCTTGAGGTTCAGCGCGATCCGCAAGCGGTAGCTGGTGGAGCTGCGATAGTAGCCGAAAAGGCGCAGGATCGGCTCCACCCGGTCAGCTTTCCGCCGCGATCTTCTCGTGCAGCCAGGCCGCATGGCGCGGCGCCTTGCGGGTGCGGGCCCACTCCTCCAGCATGTCATCGGCGACCGCGCGCAGGCTGGCCATCTGGTCCGCGGTGCCGAACTGCCAGGCCAGTTCCAGCCGGTGGCCGTCGGGATCGAAGAAGTAGATCGACTTGAACACGCCATGATGCGTCGGGCCGACGACATCGAGGCCCGCGGCTTCGGCCCGCGCCTTGGCAGCCAGCAGCGCCTCTTCGCTCTCGACCTTGAAGGCGATGTGCTGGACCCAGGCCGGCGTCCCCTCGTCACGCCCCATCTCGGCAGCGTTCGGGAGCTCGAAGAAGGCCAGCACGTTGCCGCCGCCGCAGTCGAGGAAGACGTGCATGTAGGGGTCGGGCGCGCCGGTCGAGGGTACCTTGTCCTCCGCGATGGCCAGCATGAAGTCCATGCCGAGAACGTCGCGGTAGAAGTCCACCGTGCGCTTGGCGTCGCGGCACCGGTAGGCCACATGATGGATGCCGCCGAGGGCGGGGGCTGCATTGGTCATTGGTTCTCTCCCGTAAGGCCCGAGGTGGTGTGCCGCTCGTGCTTCGACAAGCTCAGCATGAGCGGGGTGAGGCAGGGACAGGCATGGCACACTCCACCGTCCCCCGCCTCACCCGCTGATCCGTGGGCGGTCCCAGGACGAAGACCAAACTCTGCGTCCCGGATCTCGCCCGGTCATCCTGAGCCTGTCGAAGGATCGGGGCCGGGCCCCTACTCCGTCAGCTCGCCCACCCCTTCGGCCTCGCTCGGCACGGGCTTGAGCACGCCGCGGCGGATCTGGTCGCGCTCCATGCTCTCGAACAGCGCCTTGAAGTTGCCGTTGCCGAAGCCGTCGTCGCCGCGGCGTTCGATGAACTCGAAGAACACCGGTCCTACCCGCGCCTCGGCGAAGATCTGCAGGAGCAGGCGCGGCTGGCCGCCGTCCGTGCTGCCATCGAGCAGGATGCCGCGGCTCCTCAGGGCCTCGACCGGCTGGCCGTGCCCGGGAAGGCGCTCGTCGAGCATCTCGTAGTAGGTCTCCGGCGGCGCAGTCATGAACGGCACGCCGAGCGCCTGGAGCTTGTCCCAGGCCGCGACGAGATCGTCGCAGATGAGCGCGATGTGCTGGATGCCCTCGCCGTTGAAGGCACGCAGGAACTCGTCGATCTGGCCCTTGCCGCCCTCGGCTTCCTCGTTGAGCGGGATGCGGATCTTGCCGTCGGGCGCGGTCAGCGCCTTGGACGTCAGGCCGGTGTACTCGCCCTTGATGTCGAAGTAGCGGATCTCGCGAAAATTGAAGAGCTTTTCGTAGTAGTCCGCCCAGTAGGCCATGCGCCCGCCGTAGACGTTGTGAGTGAGGTGGTCGATCTCCGCAAAGCCGGCGCCCGCCGGGTGGCGATCGACGCCGGGCAGGTATTCGAAGTCGATGTCGTAGATCGACAGCGCACCGTCGCCGTCCTTCTCGTACCGGTCGATCAGGTAGATGATCGAATTGCCGATGCCGCGGATGCCGGGAAGGTGCAGCTCCATCGGACCGGTGGCGACTTGCACCGGCTCGGCCGAGCGGGCGAGCAGTTCCGCATAGGCAGCGCGGGCGTCGCGCACGCGAAAGCCCATGCCGCAAGCGGAGGGGCCATGCTCGCGGCTGAAGTACCAGGCCGGGCTGTGCGGTTCGTAGTTGGTGATGAAGTTGATCGATCCCTGTCGCCACAGCTCCACGTCCTTGCTGCGGTGGCGCGCGATGCGGGTGAAGCCCATGGCTTCGAACACCGGCTCCAGCACGCCCTTCTCCGGCGCGGAGAACTCCACGAACTCGAAGCCGTCGAGGCCGATGGGATTGTCGAACAGGTCGGTCATGCGCGTGCTCCGGTCAGGGGTGTCTCGCCCGGCAGCAGCTGGCCGGCGGGCAGCGGCGGATGATCCCGCCAGGTCTCGTAAACGGGTCCGAAGTCGAGCCCTACAAGGGCCTCGATCAGCTGCGGCAGGCCGTCGAGGACGAAATAGGTCTTCTGGAAACTGTCGATCATGTAGCCCGTCCGCATGATGCGAACCGGATCGAAAGGCAGGCGTAGCACCTGCGGATCCTCGATTGCGAAGCGCGTCTCGCCCGAGGAGGAGATGATGCCCGCGCCGAAGACCTTCAGCGCGCCGTCCTCGCGCACCAGCCCGAACTCGATGGTGTACCAGTAGATCCGCGCCAGCATGTCGAGCGCGCCCATCGCTATCGCGCGGGCACCCGCCTTGCCGTAGAGCTCCAGGAAATCGGCGACGGCGGGGTCGAGCAGCATCGGCACGTGGCCGAAGAAGTCGTGGAACAGGTCCGGCTCCACCAGGTAGTCGAGCTCGTGCTCCTCGCGCAGCCAGCGTGTCACGGGGAAGCGGCGATGCGCCAGGTGATCGAAGAACACCGCGTCGGGGATGAAGCCGGGTACGGCGACGAGGCGCCACCCTGTCGCGGGTTCGAGCACCGCGTTGGCATCCTCGAAGCGCGGTATGGCGTCCCCGCAGTCGAGCCGTGTCAGCCCCTCCCGAAAGGACCCGCAGGCATGCGTGCGCACCAGTTCCGACTGGCGCGCGAACAGGCGCCGCCAGCGGTCGTGCATCTCCGGGGTGTAGGCCTGCCAGCGCTGCCCGACCGTGTAGTCCTCGGCAGCGCCCTCGTACTCTCCCCGAAGGCCGCTGCTTGAAGTAGGCGTGCAGGGCGTCTTCATACGCGCATCATACCACGGGGTGAACGTCATTTCCGTGCGCTTGTGGTTGTCGGCAGCAGTGCGCTTGGTGTAATCCACCAAGGACGAAGCAATCCTTGGGGAATTCATGCAGCTGGACGATTTCGATCGCAGGATCATCTCCGCACTGCAGGAGGACGCCCGCATGCCTGTGGCGCAAGTGGCGGACCGTGTCGCGCTTTCCGCCACGCCGGTCAGCCGGCGCATCAAGCGGCTGGAGGACGAAGGGGTGATCCGCGGGTACGCGCCCCGGCTCGATCCGCGCAAGCTGGGCTTCGAGCTCGAAGCCTACGTGCTCATCAACCTGGTCGCGCACGTCGACGAGAACATCGCCCGGTTCGAGGAGGTGATTGCCGCCCACCCGCACGTGATCGCCTGCCATGCGGTCACCGGCGACATGGACTACCTGGTCCGGGTCATGGCACGCAACGTGGAGCACCTTTCGGAAATCACGCTGCGCACGCTCCTGCGCATTCCTGGCGTGCGCGACGTCAAGTCGATCATCGTGCTGGAGACGATCAAGGAGGACCGGGCCGTTCCGGTGGAGTGAACGGGCGGGAGCGATCCTGCGCGGATCGCCCCCGCCGCGTCACCGGCCCACGACGCCGACGCGGATCATCGCGCCAGGAGGTTGCGGGCCTGGCTGGCGATCTGCGCGAGCATGGCCGGCGTGATCGTCATCGCATTCTCGGCCCGGTGGACGATCCCGCGGAACGCGTTGATGGCGGTCACGTGGCGGCGCCCCCACTCCTCCGTGGCGGCGAGCGGGTCGGCACGGCCGGACTTGGTGCGTGCGATGCCCCGCAGGAAATCGAGCCGCATCTGCTGAAAATCGCGCGCGAGTCCCGCCACGAGCAGGCGCTCCCAAGGGTCCGACGGGCTCATCATGGCCGCGTTCCCCTGCGCCCAGTCGAGCCCGAGCCCGGTGCCGATGCGCGTGAACGCCGCGACGAGCCGGCGGGGCGCAATCCCGGTCTCCGCCGAGAGCGAGGCGATGCCGACCGCGCCGTCGAGGTCGAACAGGTTGCCCACCGGCTCGACCACGTCTTCCGGCACGCCGAGGTCGGTGAGACCGCTGCGCAGCTTGCGCGAATGGGCCAGCGTCCGCTCGCTCAGGAGGTCCAGGGTATCGGTCGCGAGCGCGGCTATGCCCTTCTCGAGCCGGTCGGCGAGTTCCGAAGGCGCGATCTGTCCGGCCCCGGCGCGCAGCAGGTCCGCCATGTGCCCGCGCACCGCGAGCGCGACCCGGTCGAACAGCGCGACGCGTGCGGTCTCCGCCATCGGCGCGACCTCCAGCCGCTCCCACAGCGCGTCCAGCCCGAACAGGCGGTCGGCGAGCGAGAACGCGGCGGCGACTTGCGCGAGGTCGGCGCCCTCCTCCTCGGCCAGCTCGAACGGGGTCACGATGCCCAGCCGGTTGACGATGCGGTTGGCCAGCTTGGTGGCGATGATCTCCCGCGCCAGCCGGTGGCCCTTGATGTAGCGGGCGTACTTGTCCTGCATCGGCTTCGGGAACGCCGAAAGGAGCAGGCCGGCGAGATGCGGGTCGGACGGCAGGCCGCTGTCCTCGATTGCCGCCTGGAGCTGGAGCTTGCCGCTCGAGAGAAGCACCGCCAGTTCGGGCCGCGTGAGGCCGCGCCCGTCCTGCGCCCGCCGCGCGAGGACCTCGTTGTCGGCCAGCCCCTCGGTGCGCCGATCGAGGTGACCGGCTTCCTCCATGGTCTCGATCAGGCGGATGTGCGAAGGGATCGCCTGCGCCCCGCCGCGCTCCGCGATCGAAAGCGCGAGGGCCTGCAGGCGGTTGTCCTCCAGCACCAGTGCGGCGACCTCGTCGGTCATCTCGCGCAGCAGGTCCACTCGCTTCTTCTCGGAAAGCTTGCCCGCGCGCTTGGCGGCGGCGAGCGCGATCTTGATGTTGACCTCGTTGTCCGAGCAGTCGACGCCGGCCGAGTTGTCGATGAAGTCGGTGTTGATCCGGCCGCCCTCGCCCCGGCCGTTCCTCAGCGCGAACTCGATGCGACCGGCCTGGGTCACGCCCAGGTTGGCGCCCTCGCCGATCACCCGCGCGCGGACCTCGCTCGCGCTGACACGCAGCGTATCGTTGGCAGGGTCGCCGACCTGCACGTTGTTCTCGGCCGAAGCCTTCACGTATGTGCCGATGCCGCCGAACCAGAGCAGGTCCACCGGGGCGGAGAGGATCGCGGAGATGAGCGAGTCCGGGTCGATCTGCTCCGCCGAGAGGCCCAGCACCTCACGCACTTCGGCGCTCAGCGGGATCGACTTGAGGCTGCGCGGATATATCCCGCCCCCCGGCGAGATGAGCGCCTTGTCATAGTCCTCCCAGCTCGAGATCGGCAGGTCGAACAGGCGCTTGCGCTCGTTCCAGCTGCGCGCCGGATCGGGGTCCGGATCCAGGAAGATGTGGCGGTGATCGAAGGCGGCGACGAGCTTGAGCGCCTTGGAGAGCAGCATGCCGTTGCCGAACACGTCGCCCGACATGTCGCCGCAGCCCACCACGCGCACCGGCTCCGCCTGCACGTCGACGCCCATCTCCAGGAAGTGGCGCTGGACCGACAGCCACGCGCCGCGCGCGGTGATGCCCATCGCCTTGTGGTCGTAGCCATTGGAGCCGCCGCTCGCGAAGGCGTCGTCCAGCCAGAAGTCGCGGCGCTCGGCGATGGCGTTGGCGACGTCGGAGAACTTGGCCGTGCCCTTGTCGGCCGCCACCACGAAGTATGGATCCTCCCCGTCGAGGATCACGACGTCGGCGGGATGCACGACCCGGTCGCCGACGATGTTGTCGGTGATGGACAGCAGCGTGTCGACGAAGATCTCGTAGGAGGCCTGCCCCTCGGCCGCCCAGCCGGCGCGGTTGCGCGCGGGATCGGGCAACTGCTTGGGATAGAAGCCGCCCTTCGCGCCGGTCGGCACGATGACCGCGTTCTTGACGCGCTGCGCCTTCATCAGGCCCAGGATCTCGGTGCGGAAGTCGTCACGCCGGTCCGACCAGCGCAGCCCGCCGCGCGCGACCGGGCCGGCCCGCAGGTGGATGCCCTCGACCCGGCGCGAGTAGACGAAGATCTCGCGCCACGGCACCGGCTTGGGCAGGCCGGGAACGAGGGCCGAATCGAACTTGAAGGCCAGCGCCGTCTCCCCCGCCGCGGCAAAGGCGTTGGTGCGCAGCATCGCGAGCACAATGTCGCGGTAGGAGCGCAGCAGGCGGTCGTCGTTGATCGCGCTGACGCCCGCAAGCCCGGTGCGGATCGCCTCCTCGGCGTCCCGGCGTGCAGCGGCGCGATCGGCTTCGAACGCGGGATCGTGGAGCGCCCTGAACAGGTCGAGGATGGCCCTGGTGACCGTAGGAGCCCCCGCCAGCGCATCGACCACCGTGCCGATGCCGAAGTGGGTGCCGGCCTGCCGCAAGTAGCGATACCAGGCGCGCAGCCAGTTCGCCTCTCCGCTGGTGAGGCCGAGGCCGGGGACCAGGCGGTTGAACGGGTCGTTCTCGCCCGCGCCGTTGAGCACGGCGCGCAGCGCATCCTCGATCATCGGCGCCTGTTCCAGCACGTCCTCGGGCGCATGCCCGGCCAGCGGCTCCAGCACGAAGTCGTGGATCGTCCCGAGGCGCCCCTTCTCGAGAGCCGTGGGGATCTCGGCCAGGACGCGGAACCCGAAGTTCTCCAGCGCCGGCACCGCATCGGATAGCGGCAGCCCCCCTTCCGACTGGTAGATCTTCAGCCGCAGCCACGTGGCCGGGTCGTCGCTGCGCGTATGGAACCGCACGTCGCGCTGGCCGCGCTCGGCCTCTCCCTCGCCCGCGGAGCCGCCCTCGCCCACGGCGATCCGGCGGAGGAAGGCGATGTCGATCGCCGCTTCGGCCGCGCCGAAGTCGTTGCGATAGCCCATCGGGAAGGCCTCGGCGTAGCGCCCCGCGACGGCGGCGGCACGCGCGGGCTCGAAGGTCGTCGCCAGCGCCGCCTCCACCGCCTCGGTCCAGCCGCGCAGCATGACCTGCAGGCGGTGGTCGAGGTCCGCCTCGGAGGGCTCGTGCGTGCCTTCCCGGATGTCCAGGGTGAAGCGCAGCAGCGCAAGATTGCCCGCCTCCACGTGCAGGCTCCAGTCGAGCGTAGGGGCCTGTGCGGCCTCTTCCACCATGCCCTGGATGCGGCCGCGCATCGGGTTGGAGAGCGCATCGCGCGGCAGCCACACGAAGGCGAAGAGATGGCGCATAAGCGGGGAGCGGGCGAGCAGCAGCCGCGGCCGCGGCCGATCCACCAGCCCGGTCATCGCGATCGCCAGCCGCTCCACGTCGGCCTCGCCAAGGCCGAGCAGGAGATCGTGCGGCAGGCTGGTCAGCGCATGCGTGAGGGCCTTCCCGGTATGCCCGACCGGGTCGAGGTCCAGCCGCGTCGCCATGTCGTCGAGGTGGCGGCGCAGCCGCGGGACGCGGTCGGGCGGGGTCGCCAGCGCAGCGCTGGTCCAGATCCCCGCGTGCAGCGAGATCGCGGCGACCTTGCCCCCGTCCAGCACAGGGACGAGGAACAGGTCCAGCGGCACCCGGCGGTGCACCGTGGCGAGGTGGTTGGCCTTGATGACGAGCGGGGCGCGAAGCTGCCCCGCGACCAGGGCTGCGTCGAACACCTCGAACGCGCGGGCGTAACTGGCGTCGGACAGGATGCTCTCGCTCTTCGCGCGGCAGATGCCCAGCCGCTGCGTCCACATTCCGTCGCGCCCGCGCGTGACGTGGCCGAGCTGCGTCAGCATGCCGCTGGCGAACCAGCGCAGCAGGTCCGCGCCTTCCTGGTCGGCGATGCGCTCCGCGTCGCGGCGCATGGCCTCGACCATCAGCGGCCAGTCGCCCACCGCGGCGCGCACGTCCACCAGCGCCGATTCGAGCGCCTCGTGGAGCATCCGCCGCTGCCGCGCATCCACCCGCGCGGTCTCGATGTAGATCATCGACTCGCGCCCGGTCGCCTCGGCGGGATCGGCCGGCAGGTCGAGGAGCTTGCCGTCACCGTCGCGACGCACCGCGACCACGGGGTGCGCAAGACGGTCGATCACGAGCCCGGCCTCGGCGATCGCCGCAGCGGCGGAGTCGACGAGGAAGGGCATGTCGTCGTTGATGAGCGCGATGCGCAGGATCAGCCGCTCCTCGCGGGCGGAGGTCAGGTCGACGACCGCCTCTCCGACGGTGCGCTGCTGCGCCGCGTTCAGCAGGAAGCGGCTGGCTTCCTCGATCCAGACGCCGTCGCTGGGGCCGTCGCCCGGCAGCAGGGAATCGCGAACCTGCCCGGCAAGCGCCTCCTGCAGAGCGGAGGGCGGCGACGCGCTCCGCTTCCTGGCGGTCTTCCGCGTTGCCGTACCGGCCAGTTCGCCTGCGCTCATTGCTGTCTCCGCGTCGTTCGTTCCAAAACCGTCCGCTTCTGCGTCGGACGGGCGATGGCGACCATATAGGTCAGGACTTGTGACACCGCACCTGCACGGCGGTTGGAAATGTCATGTCAGGCGAAGTGCGGCTGCGCTTGTAACATGCTACCCCCACTGCGCAACATTGCTTCAACGACGTGGAACATCAGAAGCAGGGAAGGACCGGGGTTCAGGCGGCCGCGGGTACGTGGCGCACTGCGGCGACGCGGTCCTCGAGCGCTCGCGAGGCGAGCACCAGCGCGCCCATCGGGCCGGCATCATCGCCGAGCTGGGGCGGCACGATCATCCCGCCCAGCTTCTCGCGCGTGCAGTCGCGCAAGTAGCCGCCGAGGAGGGTCGGAACCCGCCCGACCGCCATCGGCAGAAGCTGCGGCTGCCGCTGGGCGACGCCGCCGCCGACGACGATGCGCTCCGGCGCGACCGTGAGCACGAGCATGGCGAGGAGTTCCGCCAGATCGTGCGCGACCGGTTCCCACATCGGGTTCTCGGCATCGACGCGCGAGGGGTGCGTGCCCAGCCGCGCGGCCAGCGCGGGGCCGCTCAGCAGTCCTTCGAGGCAGTCGCCGTGGAACGCGCATGCCCCCTCGAAGCCGTCGCCCGCGGCCCGGCGCAGGCGGACGTGCCCGATTTCGGGATGGAGCAGCCCGTGTACCGGCTCCCCGCATATCAGCACGCCGCCGCCCAGGCCGGTGCCGATGGTGAGATAGACCATGCTGTCGCAGCCCTGCGCCGCGCCGTGCCGCTGCTCCGCCAGGGCAGCAGCGTTGACATCGGTATCGAGCGCGACCGGGCACCCGAGCGCCGCCGCCACCGGGGCGACGACGGCGGCCCCGCTCCACCCGGGCTTGGGGGTGTCGAGCAGACAGCCGTAGTCCGCAGCCTCGCGCGAGACGCGGATCGGACCGAAGCTGGCGATGCCCACCGCATCCACCGGCTTGTCGTCGCGCCAGCCCTCGATCGTCTCGATGGCCCGGGCTATCGTCTCCTCGGGCTCGGTGGTCGCGAACTCGAGCCGCTCGTCGATCCGCCCGGCTTGCCCGAGCACGACGACGGTCTTGGTGCCGCCCAGTTCGATCCCCGCCAGCTTGTGCATGCTCACCGTCCTTCAGGCTTGCCTGTCGCCTCCAAGGGGCAAGTGCAGGAACGGCGCTAAGGTTCCGACCCGCTGCACGAGCCGCCGCGATCCCCGCCCCGACCGGACGATCGCGTCGGGCCCTGGGTGGCGAGCTGCCTTGCCCATTTCACCCCGCTCATGCTGAGCTTGTCGAAGCATGGGAACCCCGCGCCTTGCCGGGGGGCCTTCGACAGGCTCAGGCTGAGCGGGTTGGGGGGTGTTTGGCCCTGGCCGGCGGGCTGCCTCGCCGCCGCCCCGCTTGGGCCGCGCCGCGTGGGCGGCGCTTGGGTCCAACAAGTGCTTCCGGCGCGCGGACCCGGGTGTTAAGGGGGCGCGAAATGGGGACAGGGATGGGCGAAAGCAGAAGCGGCAATGGCAGCCCGGAGGGATCCGGAGCGCTCGTCGAGGTGCGCACACTCGCCGACCTGGCGCGGCTGGCGGGGGTCTCCGCCGGGACCGTGTCGCGCGCGCTCGCCGGGAAGGCCCTCGTCAATGCGGAGACGCGCGAGCGCATCCAGGAGCTCGCGCGTCAATACGGGTTCCGCCCCAATCAGATGGCCAGCAAACTGCGATCGCGCCGCACCGGCGCGATCGGCGTGGTCATCCCGCTGGGCCACGAGCAGCGCCGGCAGATCTCCGATCCGTTCTTCCTGACGCTGCTCGGACACCTGGCCGACGAGTTGACCGAGAGCGGCTATGACCTGATGCTCAGCCGCGCCATCCCCGACGGCACGGCCGACTGGCTGGAGCGGATCACCGGCTCGGGCATGGTCGACGGAGTGCTGGTGATCGGCCAGGCCGACCAGTCGGCGGTGATCGACCGGGTCGCCTCCAGCTATCGCCCGCTCGTCTCCTGGGGCGCGCACCAGGCCGGGCAGGCGCATTGCGCCGTAGGGACCGACAACGCCCTTGGCGGCCGCCTCGCCGCCGAACACCTCATCGCCTGCGGGGCGCGCAGGCTCGCGTTCCTGGGGGAGACGACCGCCGCCGAGATCGCGCTGCGCCATGCTGGTGCCGCTGCTGCGGCGCAGGCGGCCGGACTGCCTCTCACGCATGTTCCGGTCAACCTCGCCGACGCCGAGATGGGCCCGCAGATCAAGGCGGCCCTGGCCGGCACCGGGGCGGCTCACGAGGGCCTGGTCTGCGCCTCCGACCTGATCGCCATGTCGGCGCTGCGCTGCCTGCACGAGACCGGCCGGGCGGTGCCCGCGGATGTGCAGATCGTCGGCTTCGACGACCTGCCGCTGGCGCAGCAGACCGCACCGCCCCTCACCACCGTGCGCCAGGAAATCGCCGAAGGGGCGCGCTTGATGGTCGAGACGCTGAAGGGCCGCATCGAAGGGCGGGACATGCCCGGCACCGTCATGCCCCCGCGCCTGATCGTGCGCGAGACGACGCGGCACTGATGCCGGCGCATTGCCCCTTTGCCCTGCCGTCGCGATGCCGCTACTCACCGCGCCGGACGACCGGGGCGCCCGCCCCGCTCAAGAGGCGAAGGGAACGGATGCCCGACCTGTGCGGCGACATGCGATGCTGATCGGCATCGATCTTGGCACCACCAACAGTGCCGTGGCGATCTGGCGGGATGGCGCGGCGGAGCTCGTGCCGAATGCGCTGGGCCAGCCGCTCACGCCGTCGGCGGTCAGCATCGGGCGCGATGGCCAGGTCTGGGTCGGCACCCCCGCGCTCGACCGCCTCGCGACGCATCCGCAGGATACCGCCACCAGCTTCAAGCGGATGATGGGTACGCAGCGCAGCGCCACCCTCGCCGGCCGGGACTACAAGGCGGAAGATCTCTCCGCGATCGTCCTAGAGGCGCTGGTGCGCGACGTCGAGGCGCTCTGCGGCGCCAAGCCGACCGAAGCCGTCATTACCGTGCCCGCCTATTTCAACGACCGCCAGCGCAAGGCCACGCGGCGTGCGGGCGAGTTGGCGGGGCTGACCGTACGCCGCCTCATCAACGAGCCGACCGCCGCCGCGCTGGCCTTCGGCCTGCAGGACAAGGGCGACCGCGAGCCGTTCCTGGTCTTCGACCTGGGCGGCGGCACCTTCGACATCTCGGTGGTGGAGATGTTCGACGGCATCGTCGAGGTGCGCGCCTCGGCCGGCGACAACCGCCTGGGCGGGGACGACTTCGACGACGCGCTGGCCGCCTTCGCACGGCCGCGCCTCGACCCGGACGGCTTGCTGGAACGGCTGCCCGAAGACCGCCGCCAGGCCCTGCTCAAGCGCGCCGCCGAGGCCTGCCGCAAGGCGCTCAGCACCGCGGGCGAGGCCGAGTTCGCGCTGACGGTGGAGGACACGCGCCTTTCCACCGCGGTCAGCGAAGCCGATTTCGAAGCGGCCTGCGAGCCGCTGGTGCGCCGCCTGCGCGATCCCGTGGTGCGTGCGCTGCGCGACTGCGCCATCGACGCTGCCGCGCTGTCGGACATCGTCCTCGTGGGCGGCGCCACGCGCATGCCGGTCGTGCGCAAGGCCATCACCCGCCTCTTCGGCCGGTTCCCCAATGCCTCCGTCCATCCCGACCATGCGGTGGCGCTGGGCGCTTCGATCCAGGCGGGGCTGGCCGGGCGCGATGCCGCGCTGGAGGAGATCCGCATCACCGACGTATGCCCTTTCACGCTGGGCGTCGAGGTCGCGGAGCAGGACCGCTACGGAGGGCTTCAGCGCGGGCTGTTCTCCCCGATCATCGAGCGGAACACGCCGGTCCCGGTCAGCCGGGTCAGCACCTATCACACGATGGGAGACGGGCAGAAGCAGATCGAATTCGGCATCTACCAGGGGGAGGCGCGCGAGGTCTCCGGCAACGTCCGGCTCGGCCAGCTGGTGGTGCCGGTGCCCCCGCGCCCGGCCGGCGAGGTGAGCGCCGAGGTGCGCTTCTCCTACGACAGCTCCGGCCTGCTGGAAGTGGACGTCCACGTCCCGCTCAACGGCACCACGCGCAACCTGGTCATCGTCGACGAGGAGGACCGGCCCAAGCCGAAGGAACTTGAGGCGCGCCGCGCGGCCCTCGCCCGCCTCAAGTTCCACCCGCGCGAGGATGCCCGCCACGTCGCCATCATGGCCCGGGCGGAGCGTTGCTACGAGGACCATGTCGGCGAGCTTCGGCAGCTGATCGGCGGCTGGATCACCGAGTTCGCGGGAGCGCTGGACACGCAGGACCCGCGCCGGATCGCCGACGCCCGCGACGTCCTCGTCGCTCACCTCGACGAACTCGACCGCGTAAGCCCACTGTGATCGGCGGGTGAGCAACCCGAGGTTCCCCTGGTCGTCGCTGGGCATCGGCCCGACCGCCGACGTCAAGGCGATCCGCGCCGCCTACGCCGCACGCATCAAGGCGATGGACATCGACCGCGAGGTGGATGCCTATGCCCGGCTGCGCGACGCCCGCGACGCGGCCCTGCGTCTGGCCAGAGGCATGGCATCGCCGCCGGACGCTGCGGCCCTGGAGCCGACCGTCGCGACCCCGGAGCCCCCCGCGCCCGCCGCGCCGGAGTGGCCGCATGCCGCACCGCTCCTGCCGGGCGAATGGCAGGCCGACCCTCTCCTTTCAACCCGCATCGCCCCGCTTGGTG
This sequence comes from Novosphingobium soli, assembly GCF_042432915.1. Taxonomy (NCBI): domain Bacteria; kingdom Pseudomonadati; phylum Pseudomonadota; class Alphaproteobacteria; order Sphingomonadales; family Sphingomonadaceae; genus Novosphingobium; species Novosphingobium soli. The sequence continues at coordinate 19,755 of NZ_JBHLWK010000001.1, read as the reverse complement.
AGGCGCCGCTGGCCGTTCGCCTCGCGCCGGACCTGCGCGTCACGGACGGGTTGGGCGAGCACCAGGCGCTCGCCACCGATGCGGGGCAACCCTTCGTGGCGCCCCTCGTCGAAGGTCACGCCCGGGCGGCCGGCATCGACGCGCCTCCCGCGCAATCGCCGTTCACCCGCCTGGCCGCCCTGCTCGATCCCGAGCACGCGCCGGACACGACGCCGCTGGACGAAGCGCAGGAGGCACGCGCGCAAGCCGCGCTGCGCCAGGTGCTCGACCTGGTCCACCAATCCGGCATCACCGCGCAGCAGGAGATGGAGGACTGGCTGGCGGACCTCCTGGCCCAGGCGTGGCCGCGCAGCGCGCCGCTGCTGGAAACGGCCGCCGAGGCGTTCGCGTGGCAGCAGGAGTGGGGCAAGATAGACGCGCGCCCCGCCGTCGACTACCTCGGTTCGCGCCTTCGCGGCTATCGCTTCGAGCGCAAGGTACGCGAAAAGGATCACCGCTATCACCGGGCCTGGGCCGAACTTCGCCGCCCCGGCCCCGCAGGCCCGCTGCGCTTCTTGCGCGCCAACGGCGCAGACGTGCGCGCGCTTCTGGCTGGCATACGCAGGCGCTTCCCCGAGGTGGAACAGCGCCTCGACGCCGACCGGGTGGCGTCTTGGGAGAAAGGCAGCGCCTGGCTGACGGTGGTCATGGTGGTGTTCTTCATCGGCCTTGCCGGCATCCTCAGCACTCTGAACGAGCCCTCTCGCGACCACCGCGCCGGCTCTGCCGCACAGAGCTGGTCGATCGAGCAGGCCAGCACGGCCGCCGTGCGGGAGGCCTTCGGCGCCGACCATGGCCTTGCCTGGCTGCGGGAACAGGATGCCCTGCTGGCCGCCACCGTCGAGGGGCACGGCCGCAACGCCGTCCTCTCCGGCAAGGGCAGCGCGGCGGCGGTCGACCAGACGGTCGAACTGGTGCGCCAGCGCATGTTCCTGCAGGGTCGCCTGACCTCCGGAGAAGACTTCGAGCGCACGATGCACTTGCGCCTGGACCTGCTCGAAGCCGCGCGCGGCAGGGATCCCGCCACTTGCGTGCGCTACCTGAGCTTCGGCACGCTGTCCGGCAGCACCCCCGTCCCGGCCGCGACCCGCGCGGCGGAGCGCAGCCTTGCCAGCACATTCGCCGAACGAAACCTGCTGGGTCTACCCGCGGCGTCCGACACCATCACCGCGCGCGTGCCCGCCAGCCTCGTGGCGCAGGTACGCGACACCACCGGGCTCACCCGCGATGCGGTGGCGCAGGCCCTGCAGGGCAAGGGACCCGACGCGGAGCGCTGCGACGTCGCCATCGCCCTCCTGGACGCGGCACTCGCCTGGCGGGGTGACCAGCGCCGCGCCATCCTGCAGACGCTCTGACCCACCGGCGCCGCCCCCTGGCGCAGCGGCCGAGGCTTCCCATATCGGGATCAACCGGAGAGAGCCCCATGCCCACACGCCGCCGATCCCACTCCCAGCGTCCCAGCCGCCCTGCTTCCCTCGCCATCCTGGCCGCCGCCGCGATTGCCGCCACGGTAGGCCTCGCGTCCTGGCCGCAAGCCCCCGCGGCGGCCGCCCCCTTCCCCGCGCCGCCGGCCGAGACGACGCCCGCCGGCGATCAGGTGGCGGTACTCGCAGGCGGGTGCTTCTGGGGCGTGGAAGGGGTGTTCGAGCATGTCCGCGGCGTCCGCTCCGTCACCACGGGCTATGCCGGAGGCGTCCGGGCCGACGCCAACTATCGCGCCGTGTCCTCCGAGAGGACCGGCCATGCCGAAGCCGTGCGCATCGTCTATGACCCGCGACAGGTCAGCTACGGCACGCTGCTGAAGGTCTTCTTCTCGGTCGGACACGATCCGACGCAGGTCAATCGCCAGTTCCCCGACGTGGGACCCAGCTATCGCTCGGCGATCTTCCCGCAGAACCCCGGCCAGCGCCAGGTGGCCGCCGCCTACATCGCCCGCCTCGACCAGGCCGGCGTCTACCCGCGCCCGATCGCGACGAAGATCGAGAGCGGCAGCTTCTACCCGGCGGAGGCCTACCACCAGGACTACCTGCGCCGGAACCCGCAGAGCAGCTACATCCGCCGCTACGACGCGCCCAAGCTGGCGGCGCTGCGCAAGACCTGGCCGGCGCTCTGGCGCAGCTGACCGCCGGCTCTCAGATCGCCAGTCCGGCCGCGCGGGCGCTCGCCCAGGCCCACTGGAAGTTGTACCCGCCGAGCCAGCCGGTGACGTCCACCGCTTCGCCGATCGCGTAGAGCCCCGGCACCTTGCGCGCTTCCATGGTCTTGGACGAGAGCGCTGTGGTGTCGATCCCGCCCGCGGTCACTTCGGCCTTAGCGAACCCTTCGGAGCCGTCCGGCACGAAAGGCCAGCGCGCCAGCCGGGCCTCTGCGTTCGCCAGCGCCTTGTCGGACAGCCCACCGATCTCGCCGTCGAGCCCCAGCCGTTCGGACAGCGCCTCGGCCAGCCGCTCGGGCAACCCTTCGCCCAGCGCCTTGCGGAACGACACGCGCGGCCGCTCGCGCTTGATGGCCTTGAGCCAGCCTTCGGGGCGGTCCGGTAGGAACTGCGCAGTAATCGTGTCACCCCGCTTCCAGTAGCTCGACACCTGCAGGATCGACGGGCCGGACAACCCGCGGTGCGTGAACAGCGCCGCCTCGCGGAACGCCGCCTTGCCGCACCGCGCCACGATCTCGGTCGAGACGCCGGACAGCTCGCGGAACAGCGCCTCTTCACCCGGAAGCGTCAGTGGGACCAGCGCCGGGAGCGGCTGCACCACCTTGAGCCCGAACTGCCGCGCCAGATCATAGGCGAACCCGGTAGCCCCCATCTTCGGGATCGACGCCCCCCCGGTGGCGACGACCAGCGCCGGCGCATTCGCGGTGACGGCGCCGTGGCGCACCCGATAGAGCCCATCGGCATGCTCGACGGCGTCCACCGCCACGCCGCAGCGGAGCGTCACCGTCGCTTTGGCGCATTCGTCCAGCAGCATCGCCACGATCTGCCGGGCCGAACCGTCGCAGAACAGCTGCCCCAGCGTCTTCTCGTGCCAGGCGATGCCATGCGCCTCCACCAGGGCCAGGAAATCGGCCGCGGTGTAGCGGCTCAGCGCCGACTTGGCGAAGTGGGCATTGCTCGAAAGATAGCGCTCGGGCGCGGTGTGCAGGTTGGTGAAGTTGCACCGCCCCCCGCCCGAGATCAGGATCTTGCGACCCGGTTCGGGCGCGTGGTCCAGCAGCAGGACGCGCCGGCCGCGCTGCCCCGCGGTGGCGGCGCAGAACAACCCGGCGGCGCCTGCCCCCAGGACGATGGCGTCGTAGGTCTCGATCACCGGATACTCCGCAGCCTGGTCATGTCCCGACCAGCTCCAGCGCCAGTGCCTCGGCGACGCGGATGCCGTCGACCGCGGCCGAGAGGATCCCCCCGGCGTAGCCCGCCCCTTCCCCGGCCGGGTAGAGCCCGCGCGTGTTGAGGCTCTGTAGGTCCTTGCCGCGGGTGATGCGGATCGGCGACGAGGTGCGCGTCTCGACGCCGGTCATCACCACGTCGGGATGGTCGTAGCCTGGGACCTGGCGACCGAACACCGGCAGCGCCTCGCGGATCGCCTCGGTCACGAAGTCGGGCAGGCACGTCTCCAGCGCGGTGAGCCGCACTCCGGGCTGATAGCTGGGAACCACCGCGCCGAGTTCGCTGGAGGGCCGCCCGGCCAGGAAGTCGCCGACCTTCTGCGCGGGGGCCTTGTAGTCGGAGCCGCCTGCCGCAAAGGCGAGCTCCTCCAGCCGGCGCTGCAGGGCGACGCCGGCCAGCGGGTGCCCCGGGAAGTCGCGCTCCGGGCTGACGTCGACCACCAGGCCCGAGTTGGCGTTGAACTCGGCGCGGGAATACTGGCTCATGCCGTTCGTCACGACCCGCCCCTCCTCGCTCGTGGCGGCCACCACGCGCCCGCCGGGGCACATGCAGAAGGAATAGACCGTGCGCCCGTTGGTCGCCTTATGGGAGATCGCGTAGGCAGCCGCCCCCAGGATCGGGTTGCCCGCGCAGGGACCGTACCGCGCCTTGTCGATCCAGCTCTGCGGATGCTCGATGCGAACGCCGATGGCAAAGGGCTTGGCCTCCACATGGACCCCACGGGTGTGCAGCACCTCGAAGGTGTCCCGGGCCGAGTGCCCTACCGCGAGGATGACATGGCTGACCGGCAGGAACTCCCCGGTGGAGAGGTGCAGCCCCTGCAGCCGGCGGACCCCAGCCCCATCCGCCTCGATCGCGAAGTCCTCGACGCGCGTGCCGAAGCGGTACTCGCCGCCCAGCGATTCGATCGTCTCGCGCATCGCCATGACCATCGTGACCAGGCGGAAGGTGCCGATGTGCGGGTGCGCTTCGGTGAGGATATCGTCGGGCGCACCGGCCTTGACGAACTCTGTCAGGACCTTGCGGCCGAGATGGCGCGGATCCTTGATGCGGCTGTAGAGCTTGCCGTCCGAGAACGTGCCTGCGCCGCCCTCCCCGAACTGGACGTTGCTCTCCGCATCGAGCACCGAGCGCCGCCACAGCCCCCAGGTGTCGCGGGTGCGTTCGCGCACCGCCTTGCCGCGCTCGATGATGATCGGGCGCAAGCCCATCTGCGCCAGGACCAGCGCGGCGAGCAGGCCGCAGGGCCCGGCGCCGATCACCACCGGCCGCGGCCCGGCATAGCCCTCGGGCGCGCGCGCGACGAACTTGTAGGCGGTGTCGGGGGTCGGCCGCACATGCGGATCGCCCACGAAACGGGCGAGCACTTCCGCCTCGTCCTGCACCGTCACGTCGAGCGCATAGACAAGCTTGATCGCGTTCTTGCGGCGCGCATCGTTGCCGCGCCGGAAGACGGCCACGCGCTCGATTCGCGAGGGCGCGAGGTCCAGGCGCGTGGCCACCGCGGCGTCGAGGTCGGCAGGGGTATGGTCCAGCGGCAGCGAGAGATCGGTCAGGCGAAGCATCCGCGCGCCTTTATACGCTCCCGCGGCGGAGCGCCATCGGTGCATGCCGGGCGCTGGACGGACCTCGCTGCTCCGCGGCTCAGCCATGCTGCAGCGCCGCATCCATTTTGAATGCTTTTCCGGCGGAAGGTCCGCTCTGCAGGTGCTAGTCCCGAGCCGGGACGATGGGAACAGCGGGCGGAGACCAAAACCACCGCGAAAATGCTCCCCAAAGTACAGCTGACACAATTCGTCATACCCTGATCGTGGTATGACTGCGATTGTCATGCCGCAATGCAATACTTCTGTTAACTCAGTTGACTTGCTTAAAGAATCTCCGAATAAACCGCCGCGGGGCGAACATGATCTCACCAGCAACGGTAGGATGATTCCGCTCCACCTGGATGCAGGGGGCAATATGAAGTACGCTTGGGGGAAGGCAGTCCTGGCGACTGTCGGGGTATGCGCAGGCGGTGCAGTGGCATCGGCGCAGGACGTGCTTCCGGACCGCCCGCAAATCGAACAGACCATTCCCGAACGGGACCTGCCGCGCCCCGACGTGCGCGTGGAGACCGCAAACGCCCTGACGCCGGCGCCCTGCGCGCTCGAAGGGTCGGACGTGCGCGTCAACCTTTCCGGCCTGGTGATCGAAAAGCCCGACGGCTCGCCGCTGCCGCAGGAACTGCAGGCTCTCCTGGCGGGCGTCGAAGGCGACGTGCGCGGAGAGCAGCCGATCGCGGTGGTCTGCCGGGTGCGCGATGCCATCAACCAGCGGCTGAGCGAAGCGGGCTACGTCGCGCTCGCGCAGATCCCGCCGCAGCAGATCAGCAACGGCACGCTGCGCATCCAGGTCGTCACCGCGCGCATCACCGAAGTGCGCATCGTCGGCGACCCGGGCCCGTTCCGCGGCCAGCTCGAGCGGGCGGTGGAACAGATCCGCGCGCTGGAGCCGCTGAACCGCAAGGACGCGATCCGGCTGCTGCTGCTCACCGGCGACGTGCCCGGGCTGGACGTGACGCTCACCCTGAGCTCCGCCAATGCGGCGCCGGGCGACGTGATCGGCACGCTGAATGTCACGTCGGAGCGCTTCGCGGTGATGGCGAACGTGCAGGACTACGGCTCGCACCAGCTCGGCCGCTGGGTCGGCTCGCTGCGGGCGGAGGCCTACGGCCTGACCGGCCTCGCGGACCGCACCTACGTCGCCTACTCCAATTCGTTCGACTGGGACGAGGTGCGCGTGGTGCAGGCCGGGCACGACTTCGGCGTGACCGCCTCGGGGCTGCGCCTGGGCCTGCGCGGCTCGATGGCGTGGTCGCGTCCGGACATCGAGGACCTCGACTTGCGCTCGCGCTCGATCATCGCGGGCATCGACCTCAGCATGCCGCTGGTGCGCGATCTCAAGACCACGGTCCTGGCGACCGGCGGCTTCGAGCTGATCGAGCAGAAGGCGCGCTTCCATGCCGGCGGCAACACGCTGCCGTTCACCTACGACAAGATCCGCGTCCTCTACGGCCGCATCGAGGGTGACTTCCGGGTGGAGAACGCCACGCGCGAATGGATGCGCACCCATGCCGCGCTCGAACTGCGCAAGGGCCTCGACGTGCTCGACGCCACGCAGCAGGGGGTGGTGACGTCGAGCGGCGCGCCCAGCCGCCTCTTCGGCGACCCGCAAGCCTTCGTCGTCAAGGGCGACCTCGACGTCTCGCTTCGCCCCACCGACCGCATCCAGCTCGATCTCGGCGGCTTCGGGCAGTGGACCGACGACCCGCTCCTCAACCTCGAGGAGTTCTCGCTGGGCAACTACACCCACGGCCGCGGCTACGATCCGGGCGGCTTCGGCGGCGACCGCGCCTATGGCTTCACGGTGGAACCGCGGGTCAAGCTGCCGGTGCCGCGCTTCGGGGTGGAGGCGAGCGCCTTCTTCGACTGGGTGCGGCTGGAGAACCTCGATCCCGGCACCATCGACGAAAAGCGCACGCTGCGCTCGCTTGGCGCAGGCCTGCGCTTCGTGCTGCCGCGCCGGCTGGTGGTCGATCTGACGTATGCCCACCCGCTCGACCGGGTGCTGCCGACCGACGAGAAGAAGCCGTCCGACCGCGTCCTGGTCTCGATCACGGCCAAGCTGTTCTGAGAGGAAAAGGTTCCATGACCGCCACCACGCGTCGCTTCGGCATCACTGCCACCCTGCGCCTCTCGCTGCTGGGCTCCACCGCGCTGATCGGCACGGGCTTCCTCGCCGACCAGGCCCATGCCCAGGTCGCGCCCAGCCTCGCCAACGCGGGGGGCGCCTCGGTCAGCACCGCGACCGCGCCCGACGGTGCGATCACCACCGACATCGACCTCAACGGCGCCAGCCGCATCCTCGACTTCAACAGCTACAGCGTCGGCGCCAACGACGTCGTGAACTACACGAGCGCCTCGGCCACCGACCTGGTCGCGGTCAATCGCGTGCTGACCGGCGGCCCTGCCTCGGTGATCGACGGCACGATCAACGCCGATGCGGGCATCTCGGTGTGGCTGGTCAACCAGGAGGGCATCGCCTTCGGCTCCGGGTCGCGCGTGAACCTCGCCGGCGGCAGCCTGATGCTGTCCACGCTGGACTTCGCGAACACCGTCGATGGATCGTTCCGTACGGCCTTCGCAGCGCCTGGTGCCGCTAATTCCACCGCGCTGACCTTTGCCGGCGGCAGTGCCAGCCCGATCGCGCTCGGTGGCAGCCTCAACGTCGCGGGTTCGATCGTCGCGGTCGGCCAGACCATCTCCACCACCGGCGCGCTGGCGACCGACAGCGGCTCCATCGTGCTGGTCGCCGCGAGCGACGTCACCTTCACCGGCGGGCTCGGCAACCCGCTGAGCTTCACGATCAACGCGGGCACCACGCTGGGCTCGGCCGCGGTCAACGTGAACGACAACCTCACGGGCCAGTCGGTCGTCGTGGCCGGCGGCGTGGAGAACGCCCTGACCGCCGCCCTGCTCAACGTCGCTGCGAACGCCACGCTGACCGCGACCGCCGCAGGCGGAACGGTCACGCTCGCCACGGCGTCCGCGGCATCCCCCGCGGGTACCATCACCATCAACAGCAGCGATGCGGCATCGATCGACCAGGCCGGCGCTCTCGTCGCCGCACAGGCCGGCTCCGACGTGCGCATCGTTTCCGCGCGCGACCTGACCGGCAGCGGCAGCATGACGGCGGGGCGGAACGCCATCGTCAGCACCGCCGGCGACGCCGCGCTGGGCGCGATCACCGCCGGGGCGGGGGTCGAGGTCGCGTCCGCGGGCAGCGCCACCTTCGCCGGTGCCGTCGAGGCGGACAGCGGCTTTGCGCTCGCCACCGGGCTGGACGCGGTGATCGAAGGCGCGATCACCGTCGCCAACGGCGATATTGCGCTCCAGGTCGGGGGCGACACGACCGTCACCGGCGACATCAACGCCGGGGGCACCTTTTCGCTGGAGACGGCCGCGCTCACCCAGACCGGTGACATCGTCTCGGCCGGGGATTCCACCCTTCTCGTCACCGGTTCCGTCAGCGCCACCGGCCGCAACCAGTCGAGCGGCGGCACGCTGACCATCGACGTGGACGGCGATGCCACGCTTGGCGCGCTTTCGGCCGCCGCGGACGTCTCGGTCGAAGCGGGCGGGTTCGTGACCGTCGATGGCGCCGTCAGCGCCGGCGTCGACTTCCTCGTCGAGGCGGGAACCGACATCGCCCTGAACGGCGCGGCCACCGCCGGTCGCGACACCCGCCTCACGGCCGGGCGCGACACCTCCGTTGCAGGCAGCCTCGTCGCGGGCCGCGACGTCCTCGTCACCGGCACCCGGGACTATACCCAGGCGGGAAGCGTCTTCGCCCAGCGAAGCGTCGACCTGGACGCCGCCGGCGATGCCATCGTGACGGGTCCGATCTCCGCCGGCACCGGCGCGATCACCGCAACGATCGGCAACGACGCGCGCTTTGGCGCGCTCGATGCCGGGACCGACGTGATCGTCGAGGCCGGCCGCGACGCCGCGTTCCTCGGCCAGATCACCACCGGCGGCGACGTCGATCTCCGCGCCGGACGGCAGATCTCCGTCTCCGGCGGGGTGACCGCGGGCGACGACTACCTGGTGGAAGCCGGCTCCGTCACGCTCGGCACCGACGATGCCGCCAGCACGCAGCAGGCGGCCCGCCGCGTGTTCATCCACGCCCGCGATGACGACGTGACCGGCGTGGGCGCGCTGACCTTGCGTTCCGACACGGACCGCACCGGCAATGCCGATCTCGAGCTCCAGTCCGACCTCGGCGAAGTCCGCTTCGGTGCGCAGACCCTGCTGGAGGCCGGCTTTGCCGCGGGAACGCCCGCCCAGCGCAGCGACGTGATCGTCACCAGCGCGCCCGCCATCACCCTCGGCAACGTCACTGCGGCCAGCCTGTCCACGGCCGGCAGCACGGCGCTCAACGCCGCCGGCGCGATCACGACGGGCGCCATCGTGGTCGACAACGCGCTGACCATCGCCTCCACCACGGGCGCGGTGCGCACCGGCAGCATCACGATCCAGGACGAAGGCGCGGCGCTGGAGATCCGCGCCGGCACCGACGCGACCGCCACCGGCAACCTGCGGACCAACCGCGGCGACATCCGCGTCTCGGCCGGGGAAGACGTCAGCCTCCAGGGCGCGTCCACCGCCTTCGCCGACCCCGCCACCGCTCCCGTCGGCGGCAACATCGGCCTGTCCGCGGGCGGCGCCATCGTCGCCGGTGCCCTCACGGCAGGAGAGGACATCGCCGCCCGCGCCGGCGGCAACGTCACCATCGCCAGCGCCGCGGCGGGAGACGATATCGACGTCCTCAGCAGCACCGGCGACGTCTCGCTCGCGCGCGCCAGCGCGCTGGGCACCGGGACGGGCGGCAGCGCCATCGCCTTCCCCGTCGCGCCGGGCCTGCCGGGCTCGATCGCCGTCCTCACGCCCGAGGACCCTGCCCTCGCCGGATCGACCATCCGCCTGCGCGCGGCGCTCGGCAGCGTCTCGTCGGGCACCGAGCTGCGGACCGTCGACGGAGACATCCTGGTCAGCGGCGCTGCCGGGGTCGGGATCGAAGGTGCCTTCGCATCGGGTGACATCCTCGCCTCGGCGGGCGGCGCGCTCACGCTCGCGAACGCCGCGTCCACAAGCGGCGCGATCGGGCTCCATGCCGGGGGCAGCGTCACCGCGGGAGCGCTGGACGCCTTGCACGACGTGGCGATCCGCGCCGGCGGCGATATCGCGGTGACCAGCGCCCGCACGGGCGACGACATCGATTTCGTCAGCACCGGCGGTTCGGTTGCCCTGCGGGACGGCACCGCCACCGGCACCGGGATCAACCTCGAGACGGTCAGCTTCCCCGGATTGCCGGGGCAGCCGGGCTCGATCCTGGTCGGCCCGGGCGAGGACGCGCAGATGGCGGGCTCGACGATCCGCCTTCGGGCACAGACGGGAAGCGTCACCTCCACCGGCACGCTCACCACCGCCGCCACGGGCAACCTGCTGGTCAACGCCGCCGCGGACGCCGCGCTCAACGCGGCCGAGGCCGCTTCGGGCTCGGTCGGGATCCGCGCTGGCGGGACAGTGACCGCATCGCGTCTGGCAGCCAGCGCCGACGTCGGCGTGATCGGCGCCAGCATCGCCGTGGCGACGGCGGTCGCCGGCGACGACGTCGACATGCGTGCCACCACCGGCGACCTGTCGCTCACCAACGGCACCGCGCTGGGAACCGGCGGGACGGGGACCTCGGTGGTGGCGGCCGGCATTCCTGGCACGGCTACCGCCATCGGCATCGACCTGGGCGAAGATGCACAACTCTCCAATTCCACCATCCGCCTCGCCGCGCAGGGCAGCATCACCAGCACGGGCACGCTTGCGACGCGCGGCGACGGCGACATCCTGGTCAATGCCGCGCAGGATGCCACGCTGAACCTCGTCACCGCCGATGTGGGTTCGATGGGCATCCTTGCCGGCGGCACGGTCGCGGCGGACGGTCCTCTCTCCGCGCTCACGGCCAGTGTCGACATCGGCATCCGCGCCGGCACGGGCGTGCGCGTGCGGTCGGCGAATGCCGGCGACGACATCGACGTCACCGCCCTTTCGGGCGACCTCGTGCTGAGGTCGGCGACGGCCAACGGCACCCCCGGCACGGGCGGCAGCATGGTCGTCTTCGGCACCGCCGGGGCGCCGGCCGCCGTCGAAATCGACCGGACCACCGAAATCGCGCCGCTTGCCGCCTCGACGATCCGCCTGCGCGCAGAGGCGGGCGGCATCCAGTCGGACGACCTCGCGACCGGCAGCGGCGACATCCTGGTCAACGCCAGCGGCGACGCGCAGCTCGGCGACGCAGCGGCCGGGGGCGGCTCGATAGGCGTGCTGACCGGCCTCGACACCCGCGCCACGCTGCTGACCGCCAGCCGCGACGTGACCGTCGAGGCCGGCGCCGGCATCGACGTCGGCACCGCGACCGCGGGCGACGACATCGACATGGTCGCGCTCGCGGGCGATCTCGTGCTGGCCAATGGCACCTCCAACGGTATCGTCCCAGTCGGCGGCACCTCGATCCGCTTCACCGCTGCGGCCGGCGCTCTGGACGCGCTGGACAGCGCCGTGGGAGAGGATGCGGACCTCGCCGGAGCATCCATTCGCCTGCGCGCGGCGGCCGGCAGCATCGACAGCGACACGCTCCTCGGCACCGGCGCCGGCGACATCCTCGTCAACGCGGCGGGGAATGCGACGCTCGGCGAGGCCGAGGCGCGCCAAGGGTCGATCGGCGTGCTGGCGGGCTTCGCCGCGCAGGCCGGCACGCTCGTCGCGCAAGCCGACATCGGCATGCTGGCGGGCGTCGACGTCAGCGTCGGCTCGGCCCGGGCAGGCGACGACATCGACTTCGTGGCCGAGCGCAACGTGCACCTGCAGGACGGCACCGCGCTCGCGAGCGACGGGACCGGGGGCACCGGGGTCAGCCTGGGCGTGGCCGGCGCCGAGAACGCGGTGCGGATCGTCGATGCCGAGGATCCGCAGCTCGTCCAGTCGTCGATCCGCCTGCGCGCCGCCACCGGCAACATCGCCGGCTCGAGGTCGCCGCTCACCGGGACCCGGTTGCAGACGCTCGAGGGTGACATCCTCCTCAATGCGGGGAACGCGGTCACGGTCGCGGATGCGGATGCCGGCGGCGCGATCGGCATCCTTGCGGGCGGCACCGTCACCGCCACCCGCCTCACCGCCAGCCGCGACATCGGCGTGCGCGGCGGCACCACCGCCGGCCCGGCAAGCGACGTCGCGATCGACACGGCCACGGCGGGCGACGACCTCGACGTGGTGGCGCTGAACGGCGACCTGTTCCTGACCACCGGGGCCGCGCTGGGCGCGGACGGAACCGACGGTCGTTCGGTGTCGTTCACGGGCACGCCCGGAACCGTCGACGCCGTCGGCTTCGGCACCGAGGACGCGCAGCTGCTCGGATCGAGCATCCGCCTGCGCGCGGCCGTCGGCAGCATCGCTTCGGACGACGCGCTGGAGGCGCGCGGCCGGGGTGAGGTGCTGGTCAACGCCGCGGGCAGCCTCTCGCTGAACACCGTCGAGGCGAGCGACGGCGCGATCGGCCTGCTCGCCGGCCAGCGCATCGACGCCGCCACGCTCATCGCCAGCCGCGACATCGGCGTGCGCGGCGGCACCACCGGCGGTGCGGCGAGCGACGTCGTGATCGCCGCCGCCAGCGCCGGCGACGACATCGACGTGGTGGCGCTCAACGGGAACCTGTTCCTGACCACCGGGGTGGCTACCGGCGCAACGGGCACCGACGCGGCCTCGGTCCTGTTCGGCGGCCTGCCCGGAAGCGCGGGTGCCGTGGTCATCGGTGCCGAGGATNACGCGGCCTCGGTCCTGTTCGGCGGCCTGCCCGGAAGCGCCGGTGCCCTGAGGATCGGTGCCGAAGACGCGCAACTCGACGACTCCACGATCCGCCTGCGCAGCGAGAACGGCAACGTCACCTCCGCCACGCTGCTCGAGACGCAAGGGCGCGGCGAAGTGCTGGTCAACGCCAGCGGCAGCCTCTCGCTGAACACCGTCACTGCGGCGAACGGGTCGATCGGCCTGCTCGCCGGCCAGCGCATCGACGCCGCCACGCTCATCGCCAGCCGCGACATCGGCGTGCGCGGCGGCACCACCGGCGGTGCGGCGAGCGACGTCGTGATCGCCGCCGCCAGCGCCGGCGACGACATCGACGTGGTGGCGCTCAACGGGAACCTGGCGCTGGGCAGCGGGCTTTCGACCGGTGCCGGCGGCAGCGATGGCCGGTCGCTGGCCTTCGCCGCCGCGCCGGGCAGCGTGGATGCGGTGACGTTCGGCGCCGAGGATGCGCAGCTGACGGGCTCGACCATCCGGCTGCGCGCGCAGGCAGGGAACATCGTCTCCGCCACCGCGCTCGAGACGCCCGGCGCCGGCGAGGTGCTGGTCAATGCCAGCGGCAGCCTCTCGCTGAACACCGTCACTGCGGCGAACGGGTCGATCGGCCTGCTCGCCGGCCAGCGCATCGACGCCGCCACGCTCATCGCCAGCCGCGACATCGGCGTGCGCGGCGGCACCACCGGCGGTGCGGCGAGCGACGTCGTGATCGCCGCCGCCAGCGCCGGCGACGACATCGACGTGGTGGCGCTCAACGGGAACCTGGCGCTCGCCAGCGGCACCGCGACCGGGACGGGAGCGGGCGGCACATCGGTGGTCTTCACCGGCACGCCGGGCGCGGCCGGGGCCCTCGGCATCGGCACCGAAGATGCGCAGCTCACCGCCGCGACGATCCGCCTGCGGGCGCAGACCGGCAACGTGACCTCGGCCACCGCGCTCCACGGGCAGCGCGCCGGGGAAATCCTGGTCAATGCCGCGGGCACCGTCTCGCTCGGTGCGGCGACGGCGAGCGCCGGGTCGGTGGGCGTGCTCGCGGGAAGCGCGGTCACCGCCGGCTCGCTGGTGGCGAGCCGCGACATCGCCGTCCAGGCCGGCTCGGGGATCACCGTCGCGACCGCCACCGCCGGCGACGACATCGACATGACCGCCAACGCCGGCAACCTCGCGCTCACCAACGGCACGGCTAATGGCGCCACCGGCGAGGGAGGCACCTCGGTGACCTTCACCGCCGTGGCCGGAGCGGCCAACGCCGTGAGCATCGCCGGGGGCGAGGACCCGCAGCTCGCCCAGTCCAGCCTGCGCCTGAGGGCGCAGGGTGGGGCCGTGACCTCGGGCGGCGCGCTGCGCACGCTCGGCGTGGGCGACGTGCTGGTGAACGCCAGGGGCAACCTCGATCTCGCCACCAGCAGCGCCGCCGGCGGCTCGGTGGTCCTCCTCGCCGGAGGCAACCTGAGCGCGGCGACCACCATCGCCAGCGAGGACGTCGCCGTCCGCGCGGGCCTCAACGCCACGCTCGGCACCACCAGCGCCGGGGACGACATCGAGATCGCCGCCAGCGGCCTCGTCACCACCGGCGCGGCGACGATCGGGGGCACGCGCAGCGGCGCGGACGCCCGCCACGCGGTGCTGGACACCGCGCTGGCCGGCCAGGCCGCGGGCATCAGCCTGGTCGCGGGCGACCCGCGCGGCGCGCCGGGGCTGCCGGCGGGGTCGGCGTTGGCAAGCGCCGCCAATGGCCGCAACATCGTCATCGCGGCGGCAGACGTCGACATCCGCGGCGACCTGACCAGCGCCGATGGCCGCGTGGTGCTGCGCAACACCGGCGCCAACGCCACCGTGATGGGGGACTCGACGATCACCTCGGGCGCCGCCTTCGCGATCTCCAACGCCGAACTCGGCCGCGCCAAGGCCGCCACCGTGGTCGTCGATGCGGGCAGCAAGGCGCTGGAACTGGGAACGATGACGATCGGCGCCGCTACCGGCACGACCGACACCCGCTTCCTGACCACCGGCGCGGTGGAGATCACCGGCCCCATCGTGGTCGCCGGAAGCGCGGAACGCACACTGCAGATCGGCGGCCTGCTGGGCGAGCTCGGCGACGATGCCGGGTCCGAAAGCCTCGCCACCTCGATCGTCGCCCGGCTCGACAGGAGCACGGCGCCGCGGATCGACGCGGGCTCCAGCCTGCTCGAGCTACGGGGCGAGCGCATAGTCTTCGGCACCACGCTCATGGTCGACGGCTACATCGGCATGACCAACGCGCAGATCGCCGCCGAGGTCTCCAACCCCGCCTCGATCCTCTACACGGACCGGACGGCGCAGAACCTCGGCGTCTTCCTCACCGCCAGGCGCGTCACCGTGGGATACCGGAACTTCGCCTTGTTCCAGAACACGCAGATCTCCGGGAACCGCGGCGTCCTCATCAACTCGCCCGCCAACGGCCAACCGGACCAGACCGCGCTCGCGCTGCGGCTGATCAGCACCGGCGAGACGGGGAACAACAGCTTCGCCATGTTCGGGGTGGTCAACAACTTCACGAACAGCACCGCCGCGCTGCTCACCAACGAGGCGATCGAGATCGTCAATCCCACCGGCGATCCCAACGACTTCCGCGTCACCCGCGCCAGTTCGCGGTTCAACGGATGCGTCATCGGCGCACCCGATCGCGGTTGCCTCTCCACCGACATCCCGCAGCCCAACTTCAACTTCTACGATGAGCGCCAGATCGCCCTCTTCGACGCCGACGACGACACCACCATCGCGGTCAGCCCCCTGATCGGGCGCGGCAACGAAGGGCTGATCGTCAACGTCGCGGATGCGCCGGTGGGCATCGATACGCTCGAATGCCGGCCGGAGAACCCGGAATGCCCTGCCGCGAAACCGGAGTAAGCACGATGTCGAACCGCACCTCATCCCCGCTCCGGAACGGCCGCAAGGCGGTCCTCTCCCTGGCATCCTCGCTGGCCGTCCTGGCGACCGCCAGCCCGGCCCTCGCCGCGCCGGCGCCCGAGCGCTTTGCGCTGGGCACGAACGCGAACGGGGACTCGTGCTCCGCCTCGCGCGAGTGGTCTGCCGGTGGCGGCCCGGTGCGCTACGCCGGAGACCAGGCCTATGTCATCACCTGCCGCGATATCGCCGCCGCCGATGCGCAAGGCTACGTCGGCCCCGCCGGCAAGCCCGCGCCGCTGGACCACTGCGGCGCGGCGTTGACGGCGGAGGTCGCGGGCCTCGGTCCGGTCGAAGTGCGCCGCTGCGTCGACGCCACGCTGGGCAAGGCGGCGATCGACATCCGCTTCACGCGCAAGGGCACGACCTGGCAGGGCGCGGCGCTGGAATCGGCGGTGGGCACGCTGGAGACGGCGCTTCGCGTCATCGCCGGCGGCGGCCGCACCCCCGGCGGCAACACCGCCGCCAAGCCTTCGTTCGACCTGGCCGCGGTGCCCGCGGGCCAGGCCTTCACCGCGGCGGGCGACACCAAGGCGCTGACTGCCGAGGCTGCGCTGGCCGACGGCGTCACCGCGCTCCAGACCGGGCGCTTGCTCGATGCCTCGCGCACGCTCAACGATGCCCTGCGCGCCTTCGCCAATGCCGACGTCTCGACCCGCATCGACTTGCGCCTCGCGGCCGGCCTCGCCGAATCGAACCTCAGCCAGTTCGAGCTCGCGGCCAACGACTTCGCGGTCGCCGACGGCCTGCTCCGCACCGGGCGCGATCTGCCGCGGCGGGACGAGCAGGTGCGCCAGCTCGCCACCTATCGCGGCGTGGACCTCATCAACCAGCATCGCTGGAACGACGCCATCGCCGCCCTCACGCGCAGCCAGGCCGAGGCCGGGAGCCTCGAGGATCCGGTCACGCTGAGCCGCCTCAACGAGGAAGCGCTGGGCCAGGCGGATGAGGTTCAGGCCGAACTGACCGACCAGAACCAGCTCAATCGCTCGCTGCTCGAAGCGCAGCGCTACCAGGCGCTGAGCGTCGCCTATCTCGGCGCCAATCGCATCGACGAGGCGGACGTGGCGCTGCAGAACGCCGCCAAGGCGGCGCGCGTCATCCTGGCGCGCTACGCGGCCGACAACATCGTGTGGCTGCGCACGGTCATCGAGCGCCAGCAGGCCCGCATCCTCGTGCGCCGCGGCAGCATCGACAAGGCGCTGGTGCATCTCGACTGCGCCGTCGACGCGCTGAGCGGCAACACCGCCGGCGCGGGTTGCGTGTTCCCGGGCGCGCGGCCGGTCAGCGACACCTTCCAGAACGCGCCTCTGCTGGCCGACACGCGGCTGGAGCGCGCCAGCATCGCCTCGCGCGACCCCGCCACCGCGCCGGACAAGGTCCTCGCCAACTATCGCAGCGCGGTCCAGACGCTGCCGGAGCTGACCGGCACCGGCTACGTCTCGCTCGCCGCGCTGGAGCGCTACTTCACGCTGCTCACCAACGCGCCGCAGAGCGACGCGCGCGACCAGGAATACTTCCACGCAATGCAGATGATCGGCGAGCCGGCCATCGCGCGCGAGTATGCCCAGCTTCAGAAGGTGGTCGCTGCCGACGAAAGCGTGGCAGGGCTGCTGCGCCGCCGCGCGCTCCTCGATCGCCAGATGGTGCGCCTGCGCACCGAGATCTCCGGGCTGCCGACCAGCAGCGGGCCCGAGTTCGAGCGGCTGGAGCAGGAGCGGCAGGCCACCTCCGCCGAGCGCGACACGATCAACGGCCAGCTCCTTTCCAGCGACCGTATCGGCGCGCTGCAGGACGAGCCCGCCACCATCGCCCAGATCCGCGATGCGCTGGCGCCCGGCGAGGCCTATCTGAAGCTGACGCAGCTCTATTCGACGATGGCGGGCATCGTCATCACCCGGGACCAGACCTGGATCTACATGGTCGATGGCGGCCTGGCGCGGACCGAGCGGCTGGCCGAGCAGGTCCTGTCCAGCGCCCGCCTGGACGAGGCCACGCGCTCGACGCGGCTTTTCCAGGTGAGCAAGGCCTCGCAACTGTTCCAGGCGATCGCCGGCCCCGCGGCCGCGACGGTGGCCGGGGCCACCCGCGTCGTCTACGATCCCGCGGGCAAGCTGCGCCAGCTGCCCCTGGCGATCCTGGTGACCGATCCGGCGTCGGCCGAGGCCTACGAGAAGCAGCGCGCCAAGGGCGACTATTCCAAGCTCAAGTTCCTGGCGCGCGGCACCGACACCGCGGTGGCCCTCTCGCCCCGCGCGTTCCTGCGCGTGCGCAACGACGTGCGCCCCTCGCAGGCGCCCGGCAAGTTCCTCGGGCTGGGCGAGAACGCCCCCGCCGAACGCGCCTCGATCGCGGCGGCGGAAGACAAGATGCCGTTCGACTGCGCGGTCTCCTACGGCACCTGGGCGGGCGTGATGGCGCAGAACAAGCCGATCAGCGCACGCGAACTCGGCCTCGCCGCCGCGGCGCTGGGCGCACCGGGCTCGCCCGAGATCACGCTGGGGGCGTTCACCGACGTCAACCTGCTGAACGGTCCCGCCTCCACCGAGCTGGGCCGCTACCAGGTGATCCATTTCGCCACGCACGGGCTGCCCGAGACGCAAGTGGACCTGCCGCAGTGCAAGGTCCACCTTCCCCCGGCGCTGGTCACCACGCTGGCGGCACCGGCCGCCGACGGGGAAGTCCTCTCGGACGGACTGCTCTCGTTCGACGAAGTCGCCCGTCTGCAGCTCGACGCCAACCTGGTGGTGCTGTCCGCCTGCGACACCGCGGCGGGCACCAGCAGCCGGACCGCGCTCAAGGCCGGCCTCGAGAACGCATCGCCGGCGCTGGACGGGCTGGTGCGCTCCTTCATCGCCGCCCGGGCCCGCGCGGTGATGGCGACCTTCTGGGCGGTTCCCGATTCGCAGGAAACCCAGAACCTGATGCAGACCTTCTACAGCACCGGGCGTACCGCCCCTATGGGCAACTCGCTGCGCGTGGCGCAGAACCAGCTCATCGACACGCGGCGCTATTCGCATCCCTATTACTGGGGAGCCTACTTCCTGGTCGGCGATGGCGCCAAGACGATGCTGACGCAGCCCGGCCAGGTGGCGATGAAGTGAGGCCCGGCGCACGCGGAACGCTGGCCTCGCCGGCGGCGGCAGCCAAGGACATGGCATGACGATCACCGTCTTCACCTGGAACATGGGCGGGGTCGGTCCGCAGGGTACGCGCGGCGTCGGCCATGCCTCGGCGCAAGTCGGGGACGCCTATATCTCCTGGTGGCCGGCCGAGCACGCGCTCAAGGCGGCGCTCGACTCGCGTGCCAAGCGGCACACCATCCGCGACGACATCGAAGCGGACGGGACTCCCCACTTCGCCTCGGCCCCGATCGCGGACCTCGACGAGGACAAGGTCCTCTCGTGGTGGAAGTCGGTGTGCGACGCCAACGACAACTGGTCCCATGATGAGCGAGCGCTGGGCTCCTACCGCTTCCTCAGCAACAACTGCTCCACCACCGTGTTCAGGGCGCTCCTCATCGGAGCCGCTCCGGAATTGCGGACGAGGATCTGGGCCACCTATCTCAGCAGCCAGGCAAACACCGAAGCCACGCTGGCCCGCGCCGGGGTGATCCTCGACCGGATCGTCGGTGGCTGGGGCGGCTATGCGCAAGTGATCGAAAGCATCAAGCTCCTCGGGATCGACCGGACGGTGACCGCCCTGCGCCCGGCGGGACTGATCGTGACCCCGCTCGACGTCCACGCCGTGGTCTCCAAGATATGGTCCTGAGGTCCCCACCGAACTCGGTGGACCGACCCGCGGCTTCCGACGGTGGCGCTACCGCCGCGTTGATGCCACGCTAAGGCCACGCTAGAGCGTGATCTTCTTTGAGTGAATCGTAAGGGGGATTCACGCGCCTGATTTTTCTGATTCAACCTGTTGGCTGGTTAGGAG